>JAGXHP010000045.1 GCA_024636135.1 Chloroflexota bacterium | reverse complement strand
GTTCTGCATCACCTTGCTCATCAGCGCCGAATAGTCGGTGTGGATGACCTTGTCGTCGTAGTGGATGAGCTGCGCGAAGCCGAGCGTCTGCTTGTAGAAGTCGACGAACTTGTTCATGTCGCCGAGGTCCACGTTGCCAACGCAGTGGTCGACCTCGAGCAGGCTCTGGCCCGTTGCTGCGGGCGCGGGCTGCGTGATCTTGTGGTAGCCGGGCGCGAAGGTGCCGTCGTAGTCGGAACGATCCACGAAGGAGTGGATTACCTCGCCATAGGTGTGAATGGCGCTGCGGCGCAGCGTGCCCTTCTTGCCTTCGAGGTTCTTCGGCTCGAGCGCCGAGACCGCTCCGCGCTTCGTGGTCTCCTCCCAGGCGGAGGTGACGTCATCGACCGCGAACGCGATGTCGTGGACGCCGTCGCCATGACGTGCGACATGCTCCGCGATCTCGCCGTCGGGCCCGATCGGCGCCGTGAAGACGAAGCGGATGTCGTTCTGGACCATGACGAAGCTCGACCGGTCGCGCACCCCGGTCTCGAGGCCGGCATAGGCCACCGGAGTGAATCCCCACAGCGCGCGGTAGTAGTGCGCGGCCTGCTTGGCGTTGCCGACCCAGAACTCGACGTGGTCGATGCCCTTCAGCGGCAGGAAGTCCTGCGCCTCGGCTTCCGCGTTCTTGTTGATGATCGCGCCGGCCTGGTTGGCGGCGCCTCGGGTGATCGTATCGGCCATGAGGGGGCCCTCCCTTCGAGCGTTCTCGAGTCTACCGCAGGACCGATGCCGCCCTATCCAGCGGTGCCGGCCTCGAGAGCGATCTCGATCATGCGATCGATTGCCCGGTCGAGCTCATCGAGCGGCAGGTAGCTCTCCTCGCTGCTGACGTCGTCGCCGAGGACGTCGCTGACGGTCAGTGCGCATGCCGCCTGGACGCCCGCGCGGGCGGCGAGGTAGAAGAGCGCCGATGCCTCCATCTCGAACGCGAGCACGCCCCGGTCGCGCCAGCGCTGGGCATAGTCGTCATCGGGGTTGTAGAACACGTCGACGGAGGCGACGAGCCCGGTCCGGGCTTCGATTCCGGCCGATGCGGCGGCGTCCACCAGCGCCCGCGTGAGCTGAAAGTCCGCGGCCGGAGCGTAGGCCTCCCCGTGCAGGTACGTCGATGTCGCGCCGTCGACGGGACACGAGGCGGTCGCGATCACGAGGTCGCCGGTTTTCAGACCCCTGGCGATCCCGCCGCAGGTTCCGACGCGGACCAGGCGCGTCGCCCCCAGTCGCAAGAGCTCCTCGACTACGATGCTCAGGCTCGGCGTGCCCATTCCGCTGGTCTGCACGCTCACCGGGGTGCCGCGGAACGTCCCGGTGAAGCCATGCATCCCGCGATGGTCGTTGACCTGGCGGGCGGAGCCGTCATCGAAACGCTCGGAGATGCGGCGCGCGCGGTTGGGATCGCCGGGAAGGAGGACGAGCGGCGCGTAATCGCCCTCCTCGGCGCGAAGGTGGATCTGTGGCATGCGCCGTAGCCTAGCCCAGTGCCGCCTCGACGGCTCGGCGCTCGGTGGTGGCGATCAAGCGCGACGTCCTCACGGCACCTCGCACATCCCCGCGCCGGTGATGCGCAACGTTGAGCCGATCGTCGTCCGCCATCACCTCCGCCGCCGCCTCGAGAACGGGGCGCAGCCGCCGCACTACGCGTTCATACAGCACTGGTCCAACCTCGATCCCGCGAAGGCCCTCGAGGATCGCCCGGTGATAGTTCAGGTCGGCCTCAACGAGATACTGGACGGGGTCGTGCCTTCGCCCCGATCGCTCCAGTGCCAGGAGGTGGAGTGCTGCCGCGGCGCGCGGCACCCGAGCTCCCACGCGTCCAGCCACCCGCGCTGCCAGCGTGATCGGCGCGCGCTCGTCGATCGTCGAGCGGACGATTACCAGCTCATTGAGGCTGGCCGCCCGCCACGCATAGTTCAGCAGGCCCGCGTCATGTCCCGGTGCGGTGACGAACGTCCCGATGCCATGCGCCGACCGCACCAACCCCAGCGCTGCGAGGACCTGGACCGCTGCGCCCATGGTCGGCGCACTCACCCCGTACATGTCGGCAAGCGTGCGGACGGACGGCAGTTGCTGCCCAAGTCTCAGGTCGCCGCGCACGATCCGACGCCTCAACTGATCGGCGATCAGTTGAGGGAGTGGTTGGCGCGGTCTTGAGCGAATTCGGGCGGCTTCGACCCATGGAGTGTGCAAGAGACTTGCACACTGCGCCCCGAGCGAATCTCAGGCCCTTACCGCGCGCTTATCCGCACCGAATCTGGCCCGCGGATTGCTTCTCTCCGAGGTGAAATGGCAAGGGATGCTGGGGGCGTCGGCCCGAGGACGCCCGACGGGATTGGCGAGTCGCACGTGCGGCCGGTCGCCGGCTGGCGGCGTCATGCCAGTCCGCTGTCACTCGTGATCCTCGGTGGCGTGATCGTTGCGGGTCTGCTGGGACTGTTCGGGCACGAGCGCGCATGGAGTGCGGATGCGGGCGGGGTGACCCTGCGGATCGAATCACCGGAGACGATCCGCAACGGCGAGTTCTTCGAGATGCGGATCCGCGTCGCCAGCGACCGGTCCATTGCCGAACCCGTCGTCGGAATCGAGAGCTCCCTGTGGGAGGACATGACGGTGAACACGATGATCCCATCGCCGCTGGACGAGGAATCGAGCGACGGAGAGTTCCGGTTCACGTTTGCGCCGATGGAGTCGGAAACGGAGTTTCTCCTCAAGGTCGACCTCCAGGTCAACCCGGACATCCTCGGCGGGAATGAGGGGACCGTGACGGTGTATGACGCGGACGAGCGGATCGTTGAGGCCGAGATCGAGATCGACGTGCTGCCCTGATGGACATCGTTCTTCGTGCCTCCGTAATCTTCTTCGCGCTGTACGTGCTGGTGCGGCTGCTGGGAAAGCGCGAGCTGGGGCAGATGACGCCGTTCGAGCTCATCGTGCTCGTCGTCATCGGCGACCTGATCCAGCAGGGTGTGACCCAGAACGACTTCAGCCTGACGGGGGCGATCATCGCCATCTCGACCATCGCCTTCTGGGCCCTCGCCTTCAGCTGGGCGGGCTACCTCAGTCCCCGCGCCGAGCGCTTCCTGGTCGGCGAGCCGCGGGTCATCATCAGGGACGGTGAGCTGCTCGACGCGAACCTGCGCCGCAACCGGCTCACCCGTCCCGAGATCGAGTCGGAGATGCGGCTGGCCGGGATCGGGCAGTTGCGGGATGTCGCGTGGGGGATCCTCGAGGCGCGCGGCAAGATCAGCTTCATCCAGCGCAGCTCGGATGGGGCCGATGAACCGCCACCGCAACCACCCGGCGGCGAGGACGACGGACCTGCCTGAAGGCCGGCCGGGGTAGGATCAGGACCCTGATGACCACCCGATGGGCCGATGAGCTCACCTTCACGACCGACCTGGCACGCCGTGCCGGAGCGCTGCTCACCGCAAGCTACGAGCGGCTCGAGCGGATCGACTACAAGAGCAAGCGCGATGTCGTGACCGATGCGGACTATGCCTCTGAGCGGCTGGTGATCGACGCCATCAAGGCCCGATATCCCGACGACGCCATCCTGGCCGAGGAGTCCGGTGAGCACGCCGGCGTGCTGCGCGACGACGGATCGCACAACGGGAGAACCTGGGTCATCGATCCGCTGGATGGCACCGTGAACTACGCCAACGGCATCCCGTACTACTGCGTCAGCATCGGCTTGGTGGTGGACGACGTCCCGACCGTCGGCGTGGTATTCGATCCGGCCCGTGACGACCTGTACGCGGCGACCATCGATGGACCGGCCACCCTCGACGGAGAGAGGATCGAGACGTCATCGAAGGAGACGCTCTCCGACTACGTGGTGAGCCTGGCGGTCATCGGCCGCGGCGGACTCACGCGCGAACGGAAGATTGCGCCACTCATCCGGATCCACCGACGGATGGGGAGCGCGGCACTGGCGCTGGTGTACGTGGCCAATGGTCGGTTCGATGCCTTCATCCAGAATGGCGGGCTGTCGCCGTGGGACGTGGCCGCGGCCGGGCTGATCGCCGAGCGATCCGGGGCGGTCGTGACCGACGTCACGGGCGACGCATGGTGGAATTCACGGCTGCGGGGACCGCGCACCAGCGTCGTCGCGGCGCCGGCCGCCCAGCACGGCGCCCTGCTGGAACTCCTCGCGTCACTGAAGACGAGGCGTCAGACCAGGCGCTGATCGCGGGGGTGGAGGACCTGGGCCAGCATGTCGAGCGTGAACGCCGTCGCGCCCCAGATCCGGACGCCGCCGTAGCGGTAGGCGCCGGCGTGGAAGGTGAACCCTCGACCGTCGAACTCCTCGGTGCCGAAGACCTCGTCGTCGAACAGGGCATCGAGCGGGAGCTCGACGATCGACGCTACCTCCGCATCGTGCGGGACGAGGAGCGGCCGTTGGGAGACCGTCCCGACGAAGGGTCGCAGCTCGAAGTTGCTGACCGGGATCCACACGTCGTCGAGATGCCCGGCGATGTGCACCGTCGTGGGCTCCAGGCCGATCTCCTCCCACGCCTCGCGCAGCGCGGCAGCCTGGGGAGTGGCATCGGTGGTATCGACCGCGCCGCCCGGCAGCGAGACCTCGCCCGCGTGGGCGCGCAGGTCGGCGTGGCGCACGGTCAGCGGGACGACCAGCCGGCCGTCGGCATCGGGATAGATGGCGAGCAGGGTGGCTGCCCGGCGAGCCGGCGGGAACAGTGCGCGGTCATAGGTACGCAGCGTGCCGACCGTGCCGCCACTGCGAGGGAGGAGCCGCTCATCGCGCGGGATCGGCCGCAGGGCGCGACCCAGGGCATCGGCGATCTCCTCCTCCCAGCCGCCGTCAGCGCGTAGTATTCGCTCCATGACCCAGGGCCACCTCGATCGTGACAGCCGCGTGCGCGACGCTCTCTACCGGACGCGCGTGCTCGTCAACCGTACGCCGCATTTCAGCAACCAGACGCGCCGGGAAGCAAATCGGGCGCTCGACATCCTCGACCGCCAGCTCGGGCTCAACCAGGTGAACGCCGCCGAGGGCGCGCGCGGCATCGAGCTGCTCAATCGCGCTCATTCGTCGCTGACCTTCGGACTGCTGCGCAGTGACGACTTTGCCGATCGCTTCGCCCCGGCGCTGCGCCGGCTCGGCCTGCGCGGCATCAACGACCGGCTGGACGAAGTGCCGTCGTCGGTCATGGCCCTGCCGATTCCCGGACCGATCGGGGAGCGCGAGCATCGCGACGATCTCCCCGACCCCGAGCGGGTCGACGCCGAGGGTCGCCCCCTCCCGCCTCCGCCCGGCTTCTACTAGGCCTTCTGCTCCTGGGCCTCGTCTCCGGACAGGCGGGCGATCAGGCTGGCGTCGGTCGGGGTCGAGCCCTGCCCGAGACGATCGCCGATTCGAGCCGATAGCGGCGGCTCAAGGTACGTCGACCGCAGCGCGTCCCAGGCCGCAGCGCCGAACACCTCCGAGGGACTCCCGTCCAGGATGATCCGACCGGAGCGCAGGACGATGACCCGCGAGAAGGTCTCGGCAACGAACCGCATGTCATGGCTGATGGCCAGGACCGTGCGACCCTTCGAGGCGATGTCCGCGATCGCCGCTCGCACACGTTCGACTCCTCGGGGATCCTGGCCCGTCGTGGGCTCGTCAAGGACGACGACGGGGGTGCGCATGGCCAGCACGGACGCCAGCGCCAGAAGCTTGCGTCGCGACTGTCCGAGGTCGTAGGGGTTCGTCCGTTCCTCGCCCTCGAGACCACACGCCGCTAGTGACTCCCGGACCGCGCCACGAAGCTCGTCGCCCGAGCGGCCGAGGTTCCGCGGTCCGAATTCGACTTCGGCCAGCACCGATCCGGCGAAGACCTGGCGGTCCGGGTCCTGGAAGACGAGGCCGACCTGTGCCGCCAGCTGGGCCACCGTCAGCTCGGCGGCGTCGCGGCCGTCGACGAGCACCCGCCCGGAGCTCGGGCGCAGCAGGCCGTTCAGGTGTCGAGCAAGGGTGGTCTTGCCACTGCCGTTCTGCCCGATGAGCGCCACGGTCTCGCCGGCCTCGATGAGGAGGTCGATGCCATCGAGCGCTCGGACGCCGGCGGCCGGGTAGACGTGGACGAGGTCGGAGGCGCGGAGCTCAGTCACGCAGCGCCGCCTCGAGCCGTGCCGTGTCGACCCCGGCAGACGTCGCCGCTCGACGGAGCCGAACAGCGGCAGGCTCGGCGACGCCGAGGTCCGCCAGGCGTGGATCGGCAAGAACTTCGTCGGTGGGGCCGCTGAGCGCGATCCGGCCTTCCGCGAGGACCACCACGCTGCTCGCGATCGCCGCCAGGAGATCCGTCTTCTGCTCCGTCACGAGGATGCTGACGCCGTCAGCCGCCAGCTGGCTGATGGCCGCGCCCACGAGCCGCGTGCCTGCCGGGTCGAGCTGGGCTGTCGGCTCATCGAGCACGAGATGCTCGGGGTGCATGGCGAGCAGGCCGGCCATGGCGACGAGCTGCTGCTGCCCCCCGGACAGTCGCGCAGGGTCGCGCCCGGCGAGATCCTCGATCCCGAGCGAGCCCAACGCCGCCCACGTGCCATCCACGACGTCGGATCGGTCGACCCCGAGGTTCATCGGCCCGAACGCCACCTCCTCGAAGACCGTGGAAGCGACCTGCGAGAGCTGCGTCGCGGGGTTCTGGAATCCGATGCCGATCCGCTGCGACAACCGATGCATCGGCCAGGCGTCCACGTCCTCGTCGTCCAGGCTGATCGTGCCGCGGACCTGGCCGCCCACGACCCGCGGCGCGAGTCCGCTGGCAACGAGGCACAGCGTCGTCTTGCCCGCCTCGGATGCGCCGACGAGGCCCACCACGCTGCCGTTCGGCAGAGCGAGATCGATGTCGAGCAGGGAGGGGCGCGTCGCCCCGGCATAGCGGTAGCCGACCCCGGACAGCCGCAGCGTCACTGCCACGCTCCGCTCATCCGCCCGACGATGAGCGCCGCCAGCGCGAGCACCATCGCCCAGCGGAGCACCGCCTCACGGGAGGAGTCGCCCGGCGACCACAGCAGGGTGCGGCGGCCGGGCCGGCTGAAGCCGCGCGCCTCGAGGGCCATCGTGCGCTCCTCGACCTCGGCAATGGATCCCAGGATGACCGGACCGACGATCGGCACGATGCCGCGCACGCGGCGCCAGATCGACCCCTCGGTATCGAGGCCGCGCGCCCGCTGCGCCGCGGTGATCTGGCCGGCGCGTTCGACCATCGCCGGCACCGTCTGGACCGAGGCGTTGATCACGAACGCCGCGCGGGGACTGACGCCTCGCCGCTCGAGGTCCACCACCAGGTCGGCGGGGCGCGTCGTCAGGTAGAAGAGGGTGATCGCCCCGCTGATGGCGAGGATGCGGGCAAGGATCTCCATCGCAAATCCGAGTCCCTCAGCCGTGGCGGCGACCGGCCCGATCCGCAGCAGCACCGTCTCGCCCCCGGGAAAGAAGAACAGGTTGATGAGGAAGGCAGAGAGCGCGATCGGCAGTGCGAGGATGGCGGCCATCACGAGCAGGCGCCGCAGGACGCCGGCCATGGCCGCCGGCACGATCACGGCGGCCCCGACGAGAATGCTGGGTCCGACCAGCCCCCCGAGGACGACAGCCGCCACGGCGGTCGTCGTCGCCAGGGTGGCCTTGGTCAGGGGGTTCAGCCGATGGAACGGGCTCGGACCGGGGCGCCCGATGACGTCGGGGATGCCCCGGCCCGGCGAGTTCGCGGGGATTCGCGCCGGGTCGGTCAGGCGGAGGCTCCTCGCCATTCGCCGTCGTCCGCCGCGTCGGTGGCAGGGGCATCGAACAGCCGTTCACCCTGCGGGAAGCGCGCCTTCATGCGCGTGGCCATGGCACTCACGATGAGGTAGACGACGAAGAAGGTCGTGATCTTGTCGATCGGGTCGCTGATCAGCCCCTGGCCCAGGGTCGCCGCGCCGATATCGGTGCCGGCCTGCCGAAACGCGGCAACCAGGAAGTCGGTGCCGGCCCCGGTCACGCCGCCGAACAGGTTGGCGCTGATCGGCGCGCTGATGAGAGCCGCCACGATCCCCGTGCCGAGCCCGGCGATGACGACGTAGCTGGCCGTGAGGTCGCGGCGGGCGAACAGCATGTAGAGAAGCCCGATGACGGTCAGGACAACGAGCGCAAGCGCCAGCCAGCCGAGGATCACGAATGCCACGTTGTCGTTCGCAACGGTGATCCCGGACTCGCCGATGATCGCCTCGTAGCCGAGGAATGACAGGTAGGCCATGAGGGCGATGACCCCGATGGTGACCACGGCGCCGGTCAGCAGCTGCCCCATGGGTCGGTTCGGGCGAGGACGGAGCCAGGCGGCGCGCCCGACGAGACCTGCCACCAGGCCGATGACCGCCGCGACGATGGCGAAGGCCGCCGCCGCACCGCTGTTGAAGGGCGGCGGGACGACGTAGGTCCACAGCATGTTCGAAAGGAATCCCGTGAGCGCCCCGGGGATCGGTCCGGCCAGCACGCCGACCAGGATGGTGCCGATGCTGTCGAGGTAGATCGGGATCTTCAGAGCATTGGCGACCGCAGCCCCGAGGACGATATTGATGGCGATCGCCACCGGCATGAGCACGATGGTCCTCGTGTCGAACTGACGCGAGATGGACGCGAACGTCCGTGTCTGCGCGTACTCGACCGCGGCGTAGGCCACGAACCCCACGATGAGGGCGACGGCCAGGATGACGGCGAACGAGTCCGCACCCTCGATGTCGTAGAAGACCTCCTCGTCGATGCCGGTGGCGAAGTTTCCGAATCCGACGATGCCGATGAACGCGACGACGAGGAACGCGGCGATGGCGATGATCCAGCGGACGACCATGGGACGACCTCCTCCGTGTGGGCGAGCGGTCAGCTGTTGGGTGCGCCCACGGCTCGGCCGAGGCGCGCGATGAGCTCCGACTTCATCCCCTCGGGGTCGATCGCCGTGGCCACCGAGGTCGACGGTCGGTCGTCGCTCTCGGCTCGGTACAGGCTCCCCGCCAGGTGGGCATCGGAGCTCGTGTCGCAGGCCAGGGTCTCCGTGACGGTCTCGGTCACCAGGTCGGGCCGCAGCAGCGACCCGATGAGGACGACGGGATCGTGGAGATAGGCGCCATCGATGCCGTCGGCCTTCTGGTGGAACCCGACATAGAACCGAACCGCGTCGCGCACGATCCCGGCGAGGTGGGTATCGGGCAGCGCGCGCAGGTCGTCCATGCTGAACACGATGTCCTGGGTCGCGTCGAGTGGAAACATGCGATGCAGCGCGCCCGCTGCCAGGCAGGACTCGACCGCCTCCGGGTCGACGCAGGCGTTCCACTCACCGGTCTCGGTGGTGTTGCCGCGCTCCTCGAGCGTCCCGCCCATCCAGATCACCTCGCGCGTGCCGGCGGCCAGGTCCACGCCGGAGATGACGGCCGAGGCGAGGTTGGTCAGCGGACCCAGCGCCAGGACGGTCACCTCGCCGGGGTGCCGGCTCACGTGTGCCCCGAGGTAGCGGCTGGCGGGGATGGCCGTGTACTCGGTCGTCCCGAGCTGGCGGTCCTCCCCGCGGAGCTCGACGTACCCGGTGCCGGTCGGCCCGTGCGTGTCCGGCGCGGTGCGCAGGCGCCGCTCTAGCGGCCGCGCGGCGCCGATGCTCACCGGCACGTCGCCTCGCCCGACCATGCGCAGGATCTTGCCGGTGTTGCGGGCCACGTGATGGATCTCGACGTTGCCGGCGACGCAGGTCACGCCGCGCAGGTTGATCTCGGGGCTGGTCGCGGCGATGAGCAGGGCGATCATGTCGTCGATCCCGGTATCAACGTCCAGGATCAACGGGCGCGGCTCGGTCTGGGTTGGGGCGTCGGCGTCCATCGGGCGCCTATGGTAATCGCCAGCCGCCCGCCCGGCCGACCTTCGTTGCCAGGGGTCGATCGAGCTGCTGGCTGATGTAGCGCGCCGCACCCAGGACCGCATCGAGGTCGACGCCGTGGGAGAGTCCCTCGCGCTCGAGCAGATAGACGAGATCCTCGGTGGCGAGATTTCCTGCGGCACCCGGCGCGTACGGACAGCCCCCGGTCCCGCCCGTCGAGCTGTCGAAGCAGCGCACGCCCAGGTCCAGGGCGGCATGCACGTTGGCGAGCGCGGTCCCACGGGTGTCGTGGAAGTGCATCGCGAGCCGATCCTGTCCGATGCCCGCCGCCTGGAGTGCACCCACCACGCGTAGCACGTCCGCTGGTCCGGCCACGCCGATGGTGTCGCCGATGCTCAGCTCGTCGACGCCCAGGCCGAGGAGCTCCTGCGACACGGCGACCACCGCGTCCTCGCCCACTTCACCCTGGTACGGGCAGCCGAATGCCGTGCTCACGTAGCCGCGCGTCCACCAACCGCGCTCGCGCGCCCGGTCGATGACCGGGCGGAACGCGTCGATCGACTCCGCGATCGACATGTTGATGTTGGCGGTGGTGAATGCCTCGGAGGCGGCGGTGAACACGCACACGGCATCGACC
>JAGXHP010000044.1 GCA_024636135.1 Chloroflexota bacterium | reverse complement strand
GGAGGCATGGCCCGAGCGAGGCAGCGCCGCCATTCCGTCGCCGGACGAGCTCGCGGCGGCGTATCGGCGCCGGATCGCGGACGTCCAGCAGAAGGAGGCGTGGAACGGCGTCAGCCTGGTCGGGCCTCAACGAGACGACCTGCGCGCCGAGCTCGGTGGCCGCGACGTCGCCAGCCACGCCAGCCGTGGGCAGCAGCGCACGATCATCCTGGCCATGAAGCTGGCGGAGACCGACCTGCTGGGCGCCGACGGCCCCCGGCCCGTTGTGCTGCTCGACGACGTCTTCAGTGAGCTCGACCCCGACCGCGCGACGCGCCTGTCCGACCTCATCGCCGGCCGGGGGCAGGTCATCGTCACGACCGCCGACCCGGGAACGCTCGATGCGGCCAGGAGCCGCAGCGCTGCGATCTGGCGGATCGCAGCCGGCAGACTGGAGCCGGAGGCATGAGCGGGCGCGAGGAGGCGGGAGTGGCCGTTCAGCGCGCCCTGGCGGCATGCATGGGGCCGGCGGCGGCCGAACAGCTGGCCGTGGCGCAGGTCCGGCTCGCCTGGGCGGAGACGATGGCGGAGACGCGCCTCGAGCGCGGGCCGCTCAGCAGTCGAGTGCGACGCGTCACCGGCGGCACCGCCCACGTCGAGGCATCGGATCCGATGCTGGCGCAGGAGCTCGGCCTGCGTGCGGATGCGCTCGTCTGGGCTGTCAATCAGCGGATGCGCGGCCGACCGGGGGCGACCATCGTGCTGATCGGACTGGCCGTATCGGTGGGTCGAGTCGAGGCCTGACGCTCCCTATAATCGGCCGCGAGCCAATCCCACCGAGCACCCCGCGGCGATCATGAGCAACCGCTTCGCAACCAGGATCGGACTACCGTCCGCCGACGAGCGACCGGCGGACGCGTTCGACATCGTCGCGTTCCATGAGCCCGCGGTCGGTGCGCTGGCACGCACAAAGGGCAGCCTGTATCTGCTGGCCCAGCTGACCGGTGGCAGCTCCGGGCTGGCCCGCGCGGCCCGCGAGGCACTCGACGCCCTCGAGCACGACTACTACTACGACCTGTCGGCCGGCGTCACGATCTCGCTGGCGCGAGCCCTGGCGGGCGCCAACCGCCGGCTGTACCACGGCCGGCGGCGCCTGGGGATCCCGCGCAGGGCCGGGGTGAGCGTCGTGGCAGTCGTCGTGCGCGGCCACGAAGCGCATGCCGCCAAGCTCGGCCCGGCCAGCGCGGTCATCGTCCGCGACGGACGCATGTACGAGGTGCCGCCACCGCCACCCGCCACCGAGGAGGATCCGCGCGTTCGCCACCGCCGCGTCGCGGCCAGCCTGGGGGAGGCGCTCGAGGTGCAGCCCTACACCTGGCAGGGATCGCTGGCCGTCGGCGACGGGATCGGCCTTGTCAGCCGGCACCTTGCCCACGTTGTCGGCATCGAGGAGCTCAAGGCCGCCATCGGCTCGATGCGACCCAGCCAGGCCGTCGCCCACCTCCAGCAGGTCTTCAGCATCCGTGGCGGCGCCGGGTCCGACGGGCTGATGGTCGTGCAGGTGACTGAGCTGGCATCGACCGCCACCACCCACCACCTCGAGCCGGTGAAGCCGGCTGAGCCGTTCGCCGGATTGCCCGATCAGAGCCCCGTGCCACTGGCTGACGCGATCGGCCGAGGGCTGCATCGAGCCGGCGACGCCGCGGAGTCGACGAAGTCCGCCTTCGGCCGGGGCGTCCTGACGCTGATCACGTGGATCCTGGCGTTCGTCCCGCGACGGCGCGCAGCCTACCCGCGGACGATCCCGCGCACGTCCGAGCGCGAGCACGGTCGGCGCCGTCGGCTCGGCATGCTCGGCATGCTCGCGCTGGCCGGGATCCTGGCGGTCGGCTCGACGGTCGCCGCCATCCCGACCGTCCGTCCCACGGATGCCATCCCACGCGCCACGGTCGCCCGCACCTCGATCGCCGAGGCGGTCGAGATCCTCGCCGCCGTCGAGGAGCGCGTCGATGGCGCCGGCCTCGTGGACCGTGATCCAGAACGTGCCCTCGACCTCCTCGCCGATGCGCACGTCGCGGTCGCGCGAGCCGCCGACGCGGGAGTGTCCGGCGCGGAGCTGGCGCCACTGTCCGGCCGCATCGAACGCCGCCTCGATGCGCTGTACGGGGTGAACCGCGTCGGCGCGGCCCCCGTGGTGGTTGACCTGGCAGCGGCCCTCGACGACATTGAGCCGACCGACATGGTGGCCGCCAGCGACGGCTCGCTGTGGGTTCTCGACTCCTCCCGTGGCCGAGTGATCCGGACCGATCCCGCCGACGGCAGCGCGTCGGTCATCCTGCGCGCCGGGCAGGCGCTGGCCTCCGGCGAGGTCCCCGGAGACCCGTGGCTGATGGCCACCGCGGCCACCGACGTCGTCGTCATCGATCGTCAGCGCTCTGCGTGGCGGATCGATCTCGCCGAGCGCGTGCCGCGCCGGATGCCGTTGGCGGGGGTGGACCGGATCAGCTCGTCCACCACTCTCATCGGCGCGCTCCAGCATCGGCCTCCGCTCGAGATTTTCAACCTCTACCTCGTCGACGGCGCGACCGGTGAGATCGGACGGTGGACGCCGCCCGCCGTGATCCCGGTCACCTACCCGGACCCCGCGCTCCCGTTCCTGACCGAGACGCCCGACCTCGATCCGCGCGACGCGCGCGACCTTCGTGTCGACGTCAACGCATGGCTGCTCCATGCCGATACGGTGACGCGCGTCGACTTCGGGTCGCCTCGCGACCAGGCGGACTACTCCCTGGATGCACCGCCCGACGGAGCGATACGGCCCGACCTCGACTACCGGCTCCTGGACGGAGCGACCGTCGGCGACCGCGACTTCCTCTACGTCCTGGATGCCGCCAATGCGCGCATCATCGCGTTCCAGCGAGCCGATGGCGCCTTCGTCCGCCAGTGGCTGGCGGCGACCGACGACCCCGCGGCTCCCGACCTGTCGGACGTCCGTGGCCTGGCCGTGGCGTCGGTCAGCGACGGCCCGCCGGTCGCCTTCCTCCTCACCGCGGAGGGCGTCCTCAGGCTCGTGCTCGAATGACCGGCGCTAGAATCGACGCATGGCGGAGCAGCCGTTCGGCAGGGTCCGGCTCATCGAGATGGTCGTCGAGAGCGTGCGGGTGCACATGCTCTCGAGCCAGCACGTGGTCATCCTCAAGCAGTCGGAACGCGACCGATACCTGCCGATCTGGATCGGCCCCTCCGAGGCGAACGCCATTGCGATGCGGCTCCAGGGCCTCTCGGCGGAGCGGCCGCTCACCCACGACCTCATGGTCAGCGTGCTCGCGGCGCTCGGGGCGAACATCAGCCGGGTGGTGGTCACGCACGTGACCGACGGCACGTTCCACGCGCGGCTCTACCTCGAGAACGCCAGTGGCGACGAGAGCGACGTCGACTCCCGCACCTCGGACGCCATTGCGGTCGCCGTTCGCAGCGGATCTCCGATCTACGTGGACGAGCGGGTGCTCGACGAGGCCGGAGTCGAGCCGGACGAGACCGAGGAGGGCGGCGAGGACGAGGAGCAGCTGGCGGTGTTCCGCGAATTCGTCAACTCACTCGACGTCGACATCGAGTCCGGCGAGAAGGGACCACCCGCCGAAGAGAGCTGACCTTCGGGTCACGCCCGCGGCGGTCCGAGCACCTCGCGTCGCCTGGTCAGGAGCGCGATCCGCAGCAGTCCGATGTCCCGGAACGTGCGCAGGATCTTGCGGAAGCTGGCCCCCGTGTTCGTCCCCGCGGCCCGCGGATAGTGGTTCACTCCGACCTGCGCGATTCGCTCGCCGCGGGCCCGCAGCTTGATGAGCATCTCTGCCGAAAGGAACGGAGAGTCCGCGGTCAGCGGCAGTCCATCGAACACCTCGCGCCGAAACAGCTTCATGGCGCAGTCGATGTCGCGCACCCGGAGCCCGAAGAGCACCGACACGATCGCGTTGTAGCTCTTGGCGATGAAGATCCGATGCGGTGGGTCGCGGCGCTTGATCCGGTAGCCGATGACCGCGTCGACCGAAGGACGTGCCGGGTCGTCCAGGCGCTCGAGCAGGCGCGACATCTCGCGCAGGTCGAACTGCAGGTCCCCATCACTGAAGCAGATCAGCTTGCCGCGGGCATTCTCGAACCCTGCCCGCAGGGCGCCGCCGTAGCCAAGGTTCTCCTGGTGATGCACGCGCACCCGTGGATCGGCCGCGGCCAGCGCATCGGCCAGCTCGGGCGTGCGATCCGTGGAGCCGTCGTCGACGACCAGAACTTCGATCGAGCCCTCGACGAGCGCTCCGATCTCGTCGAGTGCTCGGTTCACGGTCTCCTCGACGTTCTCCTCCTCGTTGTAGGCGGGGAAGAAGAAGGTCAGGTTCGGGCGTTCGGCGTCGGTCATCGTGTGGGGCCCTCGACGAGAAGCAGCCGGGTGAAGCCCGGCAGGGTGGGGACGGTGGTGAGCTCCCAGCGCTCGGTGACGTTCCGGCGCTCCCAGTCAGGAAGCACCACGTACACCGGACGGTCACCATAGAAGGATCGAATGGCATTGTTCATCGTGCGGTACCCGTCGTCGAGGATGTTGCGCTCATCGATGATCGTGATGTCCGGTCGCTCGCCGAGCACCCAGCGGTGATGCCAGAGCGGCGTGCTGTAGCTCCACCAGCTCACGATGACCGCATTCGGCGGCACGAGCTCGTGGACCGATGCGACCCATGCATCGGCGTCTCGGTTCCGGCTCTGGTCGTGCGCCTCGTACCCGGTGACCACCGACGCGGCAGGCAGCAGGGCTCCCAGCCCGAGGACCAGGGCTCCGGCCGCGCCGGCCAGCCAGTGTCGCGGGGAGCGTCCGACGACCAGGCGGCGAGCCGCCTCGCTCACGGCGCGCGCGCTGGCCGCTCCGATCTCGGCGATCGCGACGCCCAGCAGCGGAGCGAGCACCGCGACCGTCGGCATGTAATAGCGGTCGATGTCGCCGTCACGGAAGTTCATCGAGTAGAAGATGTTGCCGGCCACGAACAGGCCGAGCACCGCAAGCGTGCCGAGTGAGCGTGACGCGACCACCGCGGCCCCCACGGCGACGAGAAGCCAGCCGGGTGTGACGAACTGCACTGAGAGGATGCTCTCCGTCTCGGCCCATTTACTGCCGAGGTCGGCGAACGGCTGGCGGAAGTTGCTGAACAAGCCGCTGAACTGCTCGGCCAGGACCACGTAGCGGAAGCGCTCCCACGTGTCGGGCCGCCCGTAGAAGAGCGGCGGTTCGGGATCGATGATGGCCCGCAGCCAGATGTAGCCGAACGAGGCAACGCCGAGCGCCAGCACGGCCGCGCAGGCGACGATCAGGGTCCGGCGGCGAAGGAAGCGCCGATCGACGATGAACAGCCACGCGGCGATGCCGATGGCGAAGAGCCCGATGACGGGATGCACGCCCATGCCGATGCCGAAAACGGCCGCGGCCGCGAACAGCCAGCGCCCGGCCTTCGGGCTGCCGGCACGCTCGGCGCGACCCCAGGACAGCAAAAGCCAGACGAGCACGCTGACCGACAGGATGCTGATGGCATGAACGTCGGCTCGCGTCGCGTTCTCCCAGGGCTCGGACGCGAATGCGAAGGCGCTGCCCCCGATGCCGGCCGCCGCGGCGCGCAGCGCGCCATCGCGCACGCCGATCAGGAGCCCGGCGCTGAGCGTCACGAAGCCCGCCGCCAGTGCCACGCTGACCGCTGACAGCAGGTTCATGCGCCAGGCCACCTCGCCGATCGGCAGCTGGCTCCAGAGCCACCCCAGCATGGTGTAGACCGGGAACCCGGTGGGATGGAAGATCGACAGGGTGGGCGGCACGGTCTGTGCCTCGCCGGTGTCCCAGAAGCCGGTCGATGGCAGCAACGTCCGCAGGTAGATGCCCAGGGCCATCACCACCACCAGCGCGGCCGCGAAGAGCACGAGGTTGTCCGTGTATGGCACCGGCCGCCACGCACCCCCGCTCCGTGTCGATGCAACCGATGCCGGATCGGGGCCGTCGGGGGCCCGATGTATACTCACCGCCACCTTGGCGAGCATGATGATCCGGCGCCCCGCTCGGGAGCGCCGCACCTGATGAACCGTGGCCCCGTCGGGCGACGGGGCGCGGGGATTCTCGAATCCGTTCGACGGCTCGACGCCGGCACGATCCTCGCGACCATCCTCGTCCTCGGTCTTGCGCTGCGCGTCTTCATCGCCGGTGTCTACCTGCCGCTGAGTGGATTCGCGATCGATATCGGCGACTTCACCGCCTGGGGCCAGCGCCTCGCAAGCGGTGGGCCAGGCGCATTCTACGAGGCGAGCTACTTCAGCGATTATCCGCCGGGCTACCTGTATGTCCTGTGGCTGCTCGGCGGCATCGGCGGTCTCCTCGCACCCCTGGTCGGGATCGACGCGACCGGGGGGTTGGTGAAGATCCCAGCCATCCTCGCCGACATCGGCGTCGCCTGGCTCCTGTTCGTCATCGCCCGCCGATGGGGTGGCCAGCTCATCCATCGGTCGTTCGGGGGCGTGCGCCCCGAGACGCTGGGGCTGGCGGCGGCGGCGATCTACCTCTTCAACCCCGGGACGATCTTCGACTCGGCGGTGTGGGGGCAGATCGATTCGGTCGGGACCCTCGTGCTCCTCGGCACCATCTACGCCTTGACGCGTGGCTGGACGGAGGTCGCGGCCGTGGGCGCCGTGCTGGCCATGCTCGTGAAGTTCCAGTTCGCGTTCCTGATCCCGATCGTGGCCATCGTCGGCCTGCGGCGCCACCTCATCGGGCGCTCGTCCGACCCGGCGCACGATGGCCAGCGCGACGTGCTCCGCGTCGTGACCTCGCTGGCAGCGGGCGTCGCCACGCTCACGCTCCTCATGCTCCCGTTCGGAATGAGCCTGTACGCGCCGCTGGCGGGCGGCGATCCGAACGGATTCCTGGGGTTGCCGGAGGCGGACCCGACCACAAGCCTGATCGGCAAGTTCGTCGAGGCGGCGAGCACCTACACCGGGTTCTCGATCAACGCGTTCAACCTGTGGCGCAACCCGTGGACCGGTCTCGGTGACACCCTGGTCTGGGGTGACGACACGACGGTCGGGCTCGTCATCGGCTCGACCGCCCTGTCCTGGCAGCAGGTCGGCGCGCTGCTCTTCGCCGTCATCGCCCTGATCGCCCTGGTCCAGGTGGCGCGCCGGGACGACCTTCGCGGCGTGCTCGTGGCGTCACTGCTGATCGCAATTGCCTTCTTCGTGCTCCCGACCCGCGTCCACGAGCGCTACCTGTTCCCGGCCCTTGCCCTCGCCGCGCCACTGCTCCTCTCCGGCCGGCTGTGGCCATGGATCTACGGCGGCCTCAGCCTCTCGTTCTTCGCCAACATCTACTGGGTCTACACCGAGGACTGGTCGTTCGCCGAACGCCTGATCAACCCCGGGGCGAACGGACTGCCGATGCCGCAGAGCGAACTGCTCACCGACACTCTGCTGACGGACCCCGGGATCTGGGCGCTCGCCCTGCTCAGCGTGGTCCTGCTCCTGGTCGTCGCGTGGCGCTCGCTCGCCCTGCTCGTGCGGCCGTCGGACGGACGGGTCGAGGCTCCGGCGGCTGAGGAGCCTCGCGCGCCGGTCGCCGCCGAATGGTCGGCCGCTCCCGGCGCCACCGAGGAGCGCGTCCCCCCGATCACCGGCGGCGTCGGCTGGCTCCGACCGGACCCCGCTGACGCGTACCTGCATGAGCCTCATCGGAGGCTCGATCGGCGCGACGCGGCGCTCCTCCTCCTGTTGGTCGTCTTCGCCCTCGTCTTCCGTCTGTGGCGGCTCGACGTCCCGCGCGGCGACCACTTCGACGAGGTGTACCACGCCCGCTCCGCAACGGAATGGATCAGCAACTGGCAGAACGGCTGGGACCGTGACGTCTACGAGTGGACGCACCCCATGCTGGCCAAGTACCTCATCGCCGGCGGAATCCTGGTCGCCGATCCGAACAAGGTCGTCGGCAGCACCACGCTCGAGGCGCCCTCGCCGCTCATCGCGGTCGCCCCGGCACGGTCGTCCCTGGGCTGGGAGCGCTCGGTCGTGTTCACGGTGCCGCAGGCGGGCACCACGATCGTCGCCAGCGACGCCACGAGCGGCGACGAGCTCGCCCGCTGGGATGCCGGCGGCGCCGTCGCCTCCCTTGCCTATGATCCGGCAGCGCCGAGGCTGCTCGTCGGTCGCGCGGACGCCGGCATGGTCGAGACGTACGAGCTCGCCGGACTGCTGGCGTCGCCGGACGGACGAGGACCGCCGCAGGGCCCGCCCATCCAGGTCGACCTCGGTGGCGTGATCGACATCGTCCTGCCGCGCGACGCCGACGTCACCCTGCTGCGTGGTCCCGACGGCGTCGCGCTCCTCAATCGCGCAACGGATGAGGTGCAGGCCACCGGCGCCGGATCGTACGGTGGCGCGGCCTGGGTCCGCGCCGATGGCGAGGAGCCGAGCTTCGTGGCCGCCACCGATCCGGGCCGCAATGCCGTCGTGTTCCTCGACAGCACGACGCTCGAGACCGTCCGCGACGCCGAGGATGTGGAGCAGGGCGTGATCACGCTCGATCCGCCGCTGGTCGGGCCGCTCATCGCGCGCGGCAGCGGTGACGACCAGCAGCTGCTGGTACTGACCGGGCCGGTGGCCGCAAACGACGAGCATCCGGCGGTCGATGGCGGCCTGGCCGAGATCGACGCCGATGCGCAGTCCCTGTCCGACGTCGTTCCCCTCCCGGGCGCTCCGTCCCTCATCGGCGACCAGTTCGTGGCGAAGCTGGTCTACGTCGCCGGTGTGTCGGCGAGTCGCGAGCCGGTCGTCTGGGCGATCGAGCCGCACCTCGACGATCGGGGCGACACGAGCTCCGGCCTGGCGGCCTTCGACGAGACTTCGCTCGACGCGCCTGCCCTGGCCATGGGCTTCGACATCAGCAGCGACAGCCCGGCCGATGACCACGGGCGTCTCATCCTCAGCACGGGAGACGGCGCCCTCGTCCGGGTCGACGCCGGAAGCAACGCGTTCGCGTGGCGGCTCGCGGGGGTGGTCTTCGGCGCGATCCTCGTCGGGCTCGTCTACCTGCTGGCCGCCACGATGTTCGGCCGCCGCCGCATCGCACTCCTCGCCGCCGGGTTCGTGGCCATCGACGGCATGAGCTACGTCATGAGCCGGATCGCGATGAACGACATCTTCGTCGCCGTCTTCATCGTCGGTGCGTACCTCGCCTTCTGGCAGATCTGGTCGGGGCGCTGGGCTCGCAGCGCGTGGTGGGTGCTGCCGCTCGTCGGCGTTCTCATCGGGCTGGCGGCGTCCACCAAGTGGGTCGGCTTCTACGCGCTGGCGGGAATCTGGATCCTGGTCCTGGCGCGCTCGAACTTCGGGCGTCTCCTGCTGGTCGGGCTGGTGGCGATGGCCACCGTCGTCGGCGGGCTCGACGCGCCATGGCCCTTCCTGGCCGTCATGCTGCTCGCATTCGGGATCGCGCTCGCGATCGTGCACGTCCGGCCGATCCGGCTCGACCTCGCCAGCGCGCGCGTCGCTCTGCCGGCGACCGGGGTGATAATCGGCGGGGTGGGTCTCGCATTCGCCCTGGCGTTCACGCAGGTGGAGTCGCCCGGATCGGCGGATGGCGCGGTCGAGGTCCTGTTCGCCGTGCTGGCCCGTGGCGCCCAGCTGGGTTGGCCGGCGTGGCTCATGCTCGGCATCGCCGGGGTGCTCGTTGCGTGGCGCGCGATTCTGTCCCTGCGCGACCCCCGGTCCGACGCGCGGTGGCAGCAGCCCGGCGAGATGGGTGGGTTCGCCTGGTCGTGGATCGGTGCCTGCCTGCTCGTCATCCCGCTCACCGTCTATGGATTGAGCTACATCCCCTACCTCGAGCTCGGGCACGTCTTTGCCGGCCCTGACGCCGGCCCCGGCTACGGCTGGTCCATCGAGGAGCTCCATGCCCAGATGTTCGGCTACCACTACGGCCTCACCGCCGGGCACGCCAGCTCGTCGCCATGGTGGAGCTGGCCGCTCGACCTGAAGCCGACCTGGTTCTACAACGGCACCTTCGATGGGAACCAGATCGCCGTCATCTACAACGGCGGCAACCCGATCCTGTTCTGGGCCGGCGTGCCCGCGGTCGCCGTCTGCGCGGTCCTTGCCTGGAAGCGCCGATCAGCCGCACTCGTGCTCATCGTTGCGGCATTCGCGTTCCAGATCGCGCCGTGGACGCGCATCGAGCGCGCGACGTTCGCCTACCACTACCTCACCGCCCTTATCTTCGCCATGATCGCCATCGCCTACGTCGTCGACGAGCTCCTGCGTCGTCCGGCTTGGCGCGAGCTGGCGGTCGGCTACCTGGCCCTGGTGGTCGTTGCCGGCATCCTCGTCTTCCCGTTGGGGGCTGCCCTGCCCATGCCGGACTGGTACATCAACGCGGCACGAGCTCTTCCACCGTGGAACTTCGGCTTCCAGTTCCCCGATCCACCGCAGGGCGATCGCGGCGACCTCGTGAGCGCCTCGACACTCAAGCTCGTGGCCGGCGTCGTGGTCGCGGGATTGGCGATGGCGTGGTCCGTTCGCGGGCGATGGTGGGGGCCGACGCTCGTCGGCCTCGTGTCCCGTCGCCGACGCGTGCAGGAGTCCCCAGCCGCCGATTGATCGTCGGAATAGCGCCCGCGTCGCGTTTCTGGCGCCGTCTCACCGATCTATCGGAGTGCCGCGAGCTTCGGCGCGCCGGAGGAGCTCTTTCCGGCCACGCCGCACCTGATACTTCGGCCGTTGGGCGCCAAGGGCGGCCAGGCCCCATGCTTCGTTGGCATCAGTCCCGCCATGGTGACCCTTACGATCCTGGTTGACACCGAGCAAGCGGCGGTCGTAGAATCCGCCGGCACCCGGACCGCAGCCGACGCTGCCCGTGTGCCCGGCGAGCCACCAACCCACCCGCACAGAGGAGCGATCTGACGGCAATGCACCTTCGCATTCTCGCCTTCAACGCACCGCGACTCGCGCCAACCGGCAGCGATGTCGACGGGAGATCTGTGCCCTCACTCGAGGTTGAGCACCGGCGATAACGAATCGCCGACGCCAGACACCACGAGCCGTGGGCCGGATCAGGTCCACGGTTTTTTGATGCCCACGAGCATGCAGGAGCCGCGGACCGAGCGCATCGGGCCGCGGCTCTCCTCATGTGCGGCCCAAACCACTGCGACAACCGAGATGACGGGGACATGACGATGATCGAGACCATGAACGAATCGAAGACGACAACGCCGATGCCGGTGCCGGCCCCCGAGCCGGTCCGTCGCGTCGGTCCGCCGCCGCCCGGCGAGCAGCCGGCGATGCTCATCGAGCACGTCACGAAGCGGTTCGTGGTCGGGCGGAAGAAGAAGCCGGTGCTCGCCGTCAACGACGTGACGATGTCGATTCGGCGCGGGGAGATCTACGGGATTCTCGGCGCCAACGGATCGGGCAAGAGCACGCTCATTCGATTGATCAGCACGCTGCTGACGATCGACGGCGGGCGGATCGAGGTCTTCGGGCACGACGTCGAGCGCGAGGAGATGGCGGTCAAGCAGCTCATCAACCGGGTGAGCGTGGACGCGGCCTTCTTCAAGAAGCTCAGTCCGCACGAGAACCTCGCCTACGCGGCGCGGCTCTACGGCCTGGATACGGCTTCGGCCCGCAAGGACGCCATCCGGATCCTGGCGCGCCTCGGCGTCGCCGAGAAGCGCCTCAGCCGGCCGGTGGAGCAGATGAGCCGGGGCATGCAGCAGAAGGTCGCCATTGCGCGGGCGCTGCTGACCAGCCCGACCGTCCTGCTGCTCGACGAGCCGACGACCGGCCTCGACCCGCGGTCGAAGCTCGACGTGCAGGCCTTCATCGAGGAGGTCCGCGATTCGCACGACGCCACGATCGTGCTCACGACGCACGACCTGGCCGAGGCGGAGCGGCTGTGCGACCGGATCGCCCTGATCAACGACGGGCGGATGGTCGCCGAGGGGACGCCGGCCGAGCTGAAGACGATGGTCGCCCGCGACCACGGCATGGATCCGACCATGGACAGCGTGTTCATGACGTTCACCGGCCGCAGTCTCGATGACGACCACGAAGACGACGACAACCACGACGACGAGTAGCAGGACGAAAGGAGGTGATTTCCGTGCAGAGCAACCTGGACCTGCGTGTCGCGCTCGACTACATCGAGGAGCGTCAGGCGCGATTGCGCCGCACGAGCCTCCACGTGATCGAGCCCACGCAGCGGCGCCGCCGCGTGCGGCGCTGGATCGGACGCCGGATGGTGCGCTACGGCCACCGCCTGGCGGCCGAGCCGACCATGCGGCCGGCCCGAGCCCGATAAGGGCCGGGCCGGTCCATCGGCCGCGACCAATGAACGAACCAAGAAAGAGACGGCGACGATGTCGATGGCAACGCGCGAGATGAGGGCGAGCTTCGCCTTCGTGGAGCGCAACTTCAACCTGACGAAGCGCTACTGGGGCTGGGAAGTGGCGTGGCTGGTGTACTCCCTGGCCGCGGCGCTGTCGGTGGCCTTCATCGGCGTTGCCCAGGGGGACACGCGCCTGCTCCAGGTGCTCGTGATCGGCACGATCTTCTGGAACTTCCTCTCCATCGTCTTCGGCTTCATCGGCGAGACGGTGACCTGGGAGCGCTGGGAGGGCACCCTGGAGTACACGTTCATGGCGCCCGTGCGGCGCTACACCCAGCTCGTGGGATCGACCCTGTTCGCGGTGACCTACGCCGTCATCCAGATGGTCGTGATCCTGGTGGTGATGATGCTGTTCTTCGGCTTGGAGTTCAGCGGCGGCAACTTCGTGACCGCCGCCGCCTTCCTGGTGCTGGGATCGATCAGCTTCGTGGGCGTCGGGATGATGGCGGCCATCCTGCCGCTGCTCTACGTGGAGCGCGGCGACCAGATGGTGTTCGTCATCCAGTCGGTGATCCTGCTGTTCAGCGGCGTGTACTACTCCACCGACATCCTCCCCGGGTGGATGCAGTTCGTGTCGCAGTTCTCTCCCGGTACCTACGTGCTCGACGGGATCCGCGAGGGACTGATCAAGGGCACGCCGGTAACGGAGCTGCTCCACGACGTATGGCCGCTCCTGATCATGGGCGCGCTGCTCATTCCGCTGGGCGTCTACGTGTTCGGAATCGCGGAGCGCTACGCCAAGCGCACCGGCAAGCTGAAGCGAGTCGGATGATGGAGGTTGACATGAAGACCCATAGGACCGCCACGGCCACGACCCCCGGCCTCGTCCTGCGACCCTACGCCGGCGAGGCCGACATTCCGGCGATCGCCCGCATCAGGAACGCCGAATGGGAGGCCGATGGGCTCAAGGCACGGACGAGCATCGAGGAGCTCGCGGCCGAGTACGGACACGTCTCCGATGGGTTCGATCCGGTTCGAGACATCCGCCTGGCCGTCGTGGACGGCACCGCGGTCGGCTTCTGCATGAGCGATTGGGCGGATGCGACCGACGGCGTCCGCGAGTACCGCAGCCGTGGGGCCGTGGAGCCCGCCTGGCGCCGCCGCGGGATCGGGACCGCGCTCCTCGCCGATGCCGAGGAGCGCGCGAGGGGCCTCGCACCTGCGCATCCGACTGACCGTCCGCGGATCCTCGGCACGATCTCGAACGACACCAACCCGGGCGCGGCCGTCCTGGCCGAGCGATTCGGGTATGGCACTGCGCGCTGGTTCTTCGACATGGAGCGGCCGTCACTGGCGGACCTCCCGGACATTGCCCCACTGCCGGCCGGCATCGAGGTACGCACGGCCACCGAGGAAGACACCCGCGCCATCTGGGACGCCGACCACGAGGCGTTCCGCGACCACTGGGGAGGACACGATCCGTCGGACGCGAACCTCCGGCGCTGGACGAGCGCGCCCGAGTTCGACCCGTCGCTGTTCCTCCTGGCCTGGGACGGAACCGAGATCGCGGCGGGCGTCCTCAACGCCATCTATCCATGGGAGAACGAGGAGCTCGGCATTCAGCGCGGCTGGCTGGACAGCGTGTTCACCCGACGCCCGTGGCGCCGCCGTGGGCTCGCCCGCGCCCTGATCGTTCGATCCCTTCACCTCCTCCGCGAGCGCGGCATGACGAGCGCGGCGCTGGGCGTGGACGCCGATAACCCTTCGGGCGCACTCGGCCTCTACGAGTCCGCTGGGTTCTCGGTCACCGAGAAG
>JAGXHP010000043.1 GCA_024636135.1 Chloroflexota bacterium | reverse complement strand
CGAGAACGGGCTCGAGGCCCTGGATTTGGTGCGGGCACACGTCGACGCCATCGATATCGTCCTGCTGGACGTCATCATGCCCGAGCTCGACGGCTACGAGACGCTCGCCGCGATGAAGGCCGACGAGTCGACGCGCCACCTGCCGGTGCTCATCGTGTCGGGCGTGGAGGAGCTCGACAGCGTGGTGCGCTGCATCGAGCTCGGCGCAACGGACTACCTCACGAAGCCGATCAACCCGCGCATCCTCCAGGCACGCCTGAATGCCTCGCTGGCCGCGAAACGCCTTCGGGATCTCGAGCTCGAGTACCTCGAGCAGCAGCGCGTGCTGACCGAAACGATTGATCGCCAGAAGACCGAGCTCAGCCGCTTCCTCTCACCGCAGATCGCGCAGCTCATCTCCTCGAGCGACGGAGAAGGGCTCCTCGCCGGCCATCGGCGCCAGATCACCGTCGCGTTCTGCGACCTGCGGGGGTTCACCACCTTCGCCGAAGGCGCCGACCCCGAGGAGATGCTCGGCGTGCTGGGCGAATATCACCGCATGATGGGCGACGCCATCATCGAGTTCGGCGGCACGCTCGAGCACTTCGCGGGCGACGGCGTGATGATCTTCTTCAACGATCCGGTGGCCCAGGCCGACCACGTCGAACGCGCCGTCCGCATGGCGGTCACCATGCGCGAACGGTTTGGGCCCCTGGCCGCCGGCTGGCGCAAGCGTGGGTACGAGCTCGGGTTCGGCGTCGGCATTGCCGTCGGCTACGCGACGCTCGGTCGCATCGGCTTTGAGGGACGGTACGACTACGGGGCGATCGGCAACGTGACCATCCTGGCGTCGCGCCTGAGCAGCCAGGCGGCAGCCGACCAGATCCTGGTGAGCCAGATGGCCGCCGGCATGGTGGAAGACCTCGTGGAGGTGGAGTCGGTCGGTGAGCTCACCATCAAGGGCCTGAGCCGCCCGGTGAGCGCAAGCAACGTGCTCGGCCTCACTCGGTCAGCTGCCTCTACATAACATAACGTACATTTGCGGAAGTGCCTTCGGCACGGCGCTGAGTAGTTCGCACCGCCCAGACGTCACCTGGCAGGGCCCCGATGGTCCTAATGCGCTAAACCCTCCGCGCCCGATACGCTCCCGACATGCATCGAACCCTCTGGTCACTGGCGATTGCCGGCCTGGGCCTTGGCAGCCTCACGATGGTCGGCGGAACGGCTGTCGGTGGTGAGCTGGGACCGCTGGCTGTCGGATATGGCCTTCTCGTAGCGCTCGCCGCCCTGTACCTCGTGGCGGGGCTTGCCATTCGCGAGCGCGTGTGGCGACGCATGCCGCGTCCCAGCGTCGGGCGCCCGGTCGCCGACCGCATGGCGGGCCGTCGCGTCTTCTGACCGACCCTAAGCCGAACCTCGGCGTTGCCTGAGCGCCTCGAAGCCGATGATGGCGGCAGACGTTGCTGCCCCAAGCGCCGGCGCGTCCGCGCGCCCATAGCCGATGCCGACACGCAGATCGGCCTGGTCGACGAACGATCGCGTCACACCGCGCCGCTCGCCACCGATGAGCACAAACAGGCCGCCCGTCAGGTCGGCATCGCTCAGCTCAATCGCGTCGCCGGATCCGACCGCGACCGCAACCCGCATCCCGAAACGGCGACAGGCGTCCGCGGCGTCCTCGACACTGTCAGCGGTGGCGGTCGGCATGAGCTCGGTGGCGCCCGCCGATGACCTCGTGACCGTGCTCAATGCGGTCTCCCAGCTTCGTCGCGTGACGAGTGCGCCGACGCCCGCCGCGTACAGGGCGCGCGCGGCCTGGCCAAAGTTGAAGGGGTCTTCGATCCCGTCCAGCATCACCACCAGCGACCCCTCCCCCACCTCGGCGAGCATCGAGCCGACACTGACCTCGGCACGCGGTCCCACGAGCGCAATGACGCCACCATGACTGCGACCCGAGGCCAGCTCGTCGATCACCGTGGCCTCCACCAGCTCGATCGTCACGCCGCGCTCGCGAGCAAGCGCCCGAAGCCTGCCGAACCTGCGATCTCCCGGCCGTACGGCCCAGATGCGGCGGACACGGCGGACGCCGGCCTCGAGGCAGGCCTCGACCGAGAGGTGACCCTCCACCGTCATCGGCCACTGGTTGACGCCGATCGCGCCGCGGTCGGGCCCGTACGGGATCAGGTCGCCCTCGGTCAGGAACGGGGCATCCTGGCCGGGCAGCGGCAGATCGATGTTTCGGCGGCGCTCGTCGAGATGCGCGGCGTCGGCGACCGGCAGCGGATACTCGACCTCGCCATCGTCCGCGAGCATGGCGATCGTGCCGTAGGGCTGCGGCTCGCCGGCCACGGCCGCGGTCCGGTCACTCAGCGTCGCGAGATGTCGTGGATCGGCGTCCCCGGTCAGCACGGCGTCCGCGAGCGCCGCCAGCCAGCCGCGTCGGGTGTCGTTGTCGCGATCGGCGTGCTGGGCGATCATCCATGCCGCGTCGGCACCATCCGCGCCCACCAGCCGCAGGCCCGGCCACGCGTTCAGCTCTTCGACCATCGCCGCGAGGCGTCCGACGTTCTCCTGGTTGGCGGTGAGCAGGTCATCGGCTTCGGCCGGTCGCTCGTCCCATGCCTCGAGCGCCAGGATCAGCGGCGTGGCTGGACCGGCGAGGCGTCGTTCGAGCTCGCGGTCGAGTGCGGGTTCATCCGCGCACCGCGCGTAGAACGCCTCGGCGGCCGCCAGCTCTCTGGCGGTCATCTCGAGCAGCTCCTGGCGGATCCCCGACAGCATCGGCACGGGCAGGCTCAGCCCGAGGCGCTGGAGCGGCGGCGACCATTGCGGCCGGCGGCGGTGAGCTCGGCCGCCATGCCCTGCGGAAGGTGCCCGCTGACACGTACCCCGCGCTCCTCGTATCGCTCCTCCACCTCGCCGCTCGATCGAGCACGCGCCACCAGCTCGCCCCGCTCGTAGGGCACCACCGCGTCAACGGCGACCATCTGGCCACGCAGCGCATCGGCGATCCGCTCGCGCAGCTCGGGGAGGCCGGCTCCCGTGATGGCGCTGGCAAAGGCGGCCTGGTCGGTCCCGGGCGCGCTGCTGGCGTCCACGGCCAGCCGGTCGATCTTGTTGAAGACCGTGATCCGCGGCTTGTCCCCGGCTCCAAGCTCGTCGAGCACGGATTGCACCGCCGCCTGCTGGCCGACAAAGTCCGGATCGGCCGCGTCAACGACCTCCAGCAGGAGGTCGGCGCGCTGGACCTCCTCGAGCGTGGCGCGGAACGCGTCGACGAGGTCGTGCGGCAGCTTGTTGATGAATCCCACCGTGTCGGTCATCACGACGCGCTGCCCGTTCGGCAACAAGACCTGGCGGCTGGTGGGGTCGAGCGTGGCGAACAGCATGTCGGCCACGTAGACATCCGCATCGGCAAGGGCGTTCAGCAGGGTGCTCTTGCCGGCATTCGTATAGCCGACCAGTGCCACCGTCGCAACCTCGTTGCGGTCTCGATTCCGTGCAGCCGTGCTGCGGTGTCGCTCGACGTCAGCGAGATCGGCCTTGACCTTCTTGATCTTCTCGCGGATGAGGCGGCGGTCGGTCTCCAGCTGGCTCTCGCCCGGGCCCCGGGTGCCGATTCCGCCCCCGGTGCGGGACAGATGCGTCCACATGCGCGTCAGCCGCGGGAGGTGATACTCGAGCGCCGCGAGCTCGACCTGCAGGCGCCCTTCCTTGGTCTTGGCGTGGCGGGCGAAGATGTCGATGATCAGCGCCGACCGGTCGAGAACCTTGCAGTCGAGCAACGTCTCGAGGCTGCGCTGCTGGTTCGGCGCCAGCTCGTCGTCGACGATCAGCAGGTTGAAGTCCGTCGCGGCCTTCTCATCCACCAACTCGGCGGCGCGCCCCTTCCCGAAGTACCACACGGGGTCGGGTCTCGGACGGCGCTGATGCGCCGAGCCAACCACGCTCGCCCCGGCCGTCACGGCCAGGGCTCCGAGCTCCGCCAGCGAGCGCTGCACCGGCCACCGATCGTCACTCGGGTCATCGAGGCCGATGAGAAAGGCGCGCTCGACCGTGGTGGTGAGGTCGATCATTCGTGCGCGTTCGGACATCTGTTCGAGCAATGGTAGCGGATGGGGCTCGAGCCGCCCCGTGCTCCGGTTGGTGGTACGAACGTCCGGGTGCGCACGCGCACCAATTCTGCGATAACCACGAGCCTTGGGGGCATTCTGATCATGATCGGAGGCCAGGTGAACGTCGCTCAGGCCGGTGCCACGCGATCGCGGGGGTTGCCGTCCGGGCTGAGCGGGCGCTTCGCCCTGGGATTCGTCGGTGCGCTTGTCGCGTTCGTCGCGGCGCACCGCCTGGCGCTTCTCCTCATCGGGCCGAACGACCTCGTGGCGCTCATCGTCGCCGCGATCGGATCGGTGACCGTCGCCGGCATCGCCCTGCGGCTCATGGTCGCTCCGTTCGCCGACGTGCATGCCGACCTCCAGCTGCGGTACGAGGCCGCGGTCGCCGACGCACTTCGTGATCCGCTCACCGGCCTCGGCAATCACCGCGCGTTCCACGAAGAGCTCGAGCGACAAGTCGCGGCCGCGCTGCGCTACGAGACGCCATTGGCCTTGGCGATCCTCGATCTCGACGAGTTCAAGGGCATCAACGATGAGTACGGCCACGCTGCCGGCGACCGCGTCCTCAGAGCGGTGGGCGAGCTGATCCCGGCTGGCCTGCGGCTCGCTGACCGCCCGTATCGCGTCGGTGGAGACGAGTTCGCGGTGCTCCTGCCACACACCGATCCCGAGGGTGCCCGCATCGTCATGCGGCGTATCCTTGCGCAGGCGCTGCAGCCAGCAACCGGCCGCCCGGACACCGGGTCGATCTCGTTCTCCTGTGGCATCTCGGCCCTACCGGCCTTCGCCGAAGCCGCCGCCCAGCTCTACGCCCAAGCGGACGCGTCGCTCTACGCGGCCAAGCGCGGCGGCCGCACGGATATCGTCGTCTTCTCACCCACGAACGCCGACTCCGCCGCCGATGCCACCTCCGCGGCGGCAGCCGTGGCGCAGGTCATCGCGCATGGTCATCTCGGGGCTGCCTTCCAGCCCATCGTCTCGCTGGTTGACGGCCGAACGGTCGGTGTCGAAGGGCTCATCCGACCACTCCCGCCAGCGCCGTTCGACAACCCGGCGTCGCTGTTCGCCGCCGCGGAGGCCGGCGGGCGGCTCTCGGCGCTGGATCTGGCCTGTATCGAGACAATCGTGGCCAACGCCGGCGCATTGCCGCCCAACCAGTTCCTGAGCGTCAATCTCTCGCCACCGACCATCGAGGCGCCGGAGTTCAGCCACACCGCCATCCTGGCAATCCTGGCGCGTCATGGCTTCCCGCCCGACCGGCTCGTGATCGAGCTCACCGAGCAGCAGCAGATCCTCGACATCGAGCGGGTGCGTGGTCGCCTCGATGCATGCCGCCGCGCGGGAATCCGTTTCGCCGCCGACGACATCGGCGCCGGCAACTCCGGCCTCCGCCTGCTGGCCGATATCGGGTTTGACATCCTCAAGGTCGATCTGACCCTGGTCCAACGCAGCGCCTCCGACGGCCGCTACCTTGCCGTGCTGGGCTCGGTCGTCGATCTCGCGGCGCGCACGGGCGCAATGGTCATCGCCGAGGGGATCGAGCACGCGACCCAGATGGCGCCACTGGCCGCGCTCGGCATCCTGCACGGACAGGGCTATCACCTCGGAAGGCCTGGTCCCCTCGAGCGCGCGCCGCTGCCGGCGCATCGAGTTCCGGAGCTGACGGCCGCGGGCGTTGCCGCCTGGCGCGAGTCGATGGGTCTCTCGACCGTCAACTGAGCGCGGCGCGAAGGACGCGGTCGGCCTCGGCCACGAGCGTCGGATCGTCCCCCGCGCGGTCGCCGGCCCCGATCCACACGATCCGTGGGTCGCGCCGGAACCACGTGAGCTGGCGCTTCGCATATTGGCGGGTCCGCAGTGCGGTGACGCGAACGGCTTCCTCGATCGACCACTCCCCCGCCAGGACGCGAGCCGCTTCGGCGTACCCGTGCCCGGTCATCGGGTGACTGTGACCGGCCGTCCCCACTGTCATCAGGTGCCGCACCTCATCGAGAAGCCCCTGGGCGAACAGCGATGCGGCTCGCTCGTCGATCCGCCGGACGAGCTCGTCGCGCGGGCGGGTCAGCCCGATCATGGCCACGCGCCCTGCATGGGGCACGTTGCGGACCGGTCCCCCGCCTCCACCCTCGAACCGTTCCATGGCACGGAGCACGCGACGCGGATTGGCGAGGTCGGTGACTGCTGCCGCGTCAGGCTCGGCTGCCGCAAAGCGCGCCGCCATCGCAGCGAGCCCGTTGGCCGCGAGCTCGTCGGTCAACCGGCGGCGGATCTCCGGTGACCACGGCTGTCCGACATAGTCGTGGCCATCGACCAGCGCCGACACGTAGAGTCCCGTGCCCCCGACGACCATGGGGATCCGGCCACGCTCGGCGATCTCTTGAACGACCGCGCGAGCGAGCCCGACCCAATGGGCCACGCTGAATCGTTCGGCGGGCTCGACGAGGTCGATGAGGTGATGCGGGACCCGTGCCTGTGCGTCCCGATCCGGCTTGGCGGTCCCGATATCCATGCCGCGGTACGCCTGTCGAGAATCGGCGACGATGATCTCGACCGGCCAGCTCGCAGCGAGCGCGAGGGCCAGGTCCGTCTTGCCCGATGCCGTTGGTCCGACGATCGCGATCAGCGGCCCGGTACTGGCTTCCGGCGGCATCACTACGGGACGAGACACCCGACGTGCTCCCCCACCGTCACACCTCGATCAGGCGCTGCACCTGCTCGATGGCGCTTGCCGTTCCCGTTGCCGGATCCGCCGTGATGATCACCGCGTTGAAGGAGACCGGCCCCTCGGCCACGGCGAATCGCGTCGGCAGGTGGCGCGTGAAGCGCGGCAGAACGGTCTCGAGGCTGAAGCCGATGACCGAGTCGCGCGGCCCGGTCATCCCGATGTCGCTGATGTACGCCGTCCCGCCGGGCAGGACCCGGGCGTCCGCGGTAGGGACATGGGTATGGGTGCCGACCACGCCGCTGACTCGGCCGTCCAGGTACCAGCCCATGGCGTTCTTCTCCGACGTGATCTCGCAGTGGAAATCGAGAATCCGGATCTTGGGCAGCGGCTCCGCAGCTTCGTCCAGCAGCGCGTCGAGCTTGGTGAAGGGCGAATCGAGCTGGTTCATGAAGACGCGGCCCATGGCGTTGATCACCGCGACCTCGGTTCCGTCATCGGCATGATGGACCAGCCAGCCGCGGCCGGGCGCCTCGTCGGGATAGTTGATCGGACGCAGCACCGGGCGGCCCGTATCGAGGTAATCGTAGATCTCGCGCTTGTCCCAGATGTGATTCCCGCTGGTGATGACATCCACGCCCCCGCCCAGGAGTTCTTCGGCCAGGCTCGGAGTCAGTCCGGCGCCGGCCGCCGTGTTCTCGCCATTGGCAATGACGAGGTCCAATTCCAGCTCACGACGAAGATCCGGAAGCACATGCATGACCGCCAGCCGACCTGGCTTCCCGATGATGTCGCCGATGACGCAGATGCGGGTGCCGCTGCTCACCGGGCGAAGTCGACGGCGCGGGTCTCGCGGATGACGGTCACCTTGATCTGCCCGGGGTACTGGAGCTGCTCCTCGATCTTCTTCACCACGTCGCGAGCGAGCCGGCTCGAGGCGAGGTCGTCGATCGCATCGGGACGGACGAGGATCCTGATCTCGCGGCCGGCCTGGATCGCGAAACAGCGCTCGACGCCCGGGAAACTGAGCGCGATCTGCTGGAGGTCATCGAGGCGCTTCACGTAGTTATCGAGGTTCTCCCCTCGTGCGCCGGGGCGTGACGCGCTGATCGCATCGGCGATCTGGACCACGGTCGCCTCGGTCGTCTCCTGTTCCACCTCCTGGTGGTGCGCCGCGATCGCGTTGCACACCGTCGGGCTGACCCCGTAGCGGCTGGCGATGTCGGCGCCGATGGCGGCATGCGGACCCTCGACTTCGTGATCAACGGCCTTGCCGATGTCGTGGAGCAGTCCGCCCTTCTTGGACTCCGCAATGTTCGCCCCGATCTCGGCGGCCAGGAGGCCCGCCAGGCGGGACGTCTCGACGCAGTGATTCAGCACGTTCTGGCCGTAGCTGGTGCGGTACTTGAGGCGGCCGATGAGCTTGATCAGCTCCGGATGCAGACCCGGGACGCCGGCGTCATAGGCGGCCTGCTCGCCGGATTGGCGCATGACGACCTCGATCTCGGATCGGCACTTGGCCACGGTCTCCTCGATTCGGCCGGGATGGATGCGGCCGTCGGAGATGAGCTTGAGGAGCGTCAATCGCGCCACCTCGCGTCGCACGGGGTCGAACCCGGACAGCACGACCGCTTCGGGCGTGTCGTCGATGATGAGGTCAACGCCGGTGGCCTGCTCCAGGGCGCGGATGTTGCGGCCCTCGCGGCCGATGATCCGGCCTTTCATCTCTTCGTTCGGCAGCGGCACGACGGTGATCGTCGCTTCCGAGGTGTGGTCTGCCGCGATCCGCTGCATGACCGTGGTCAGCACTCTGCGGGCCCGGTCCTCGCCCTCCTCGGTGGCATGTCGCTCGATCTCGCGGACACGGTGCTGCGCTTCCGCCTCGGCCTCGTCGACGATCTGCCCGATGAGTCCCTCGCGGGCCTCGGCGGCACTCAGGCCCGAGATGTGCTGGAGCTCGTTCAGCTGGCGCTCCTGCAGCTCACGGACGCGACGGAGCTCGACATCCAGCTCCTCCTGCCGTTGTGCGATCGCCTCCTCGCGGCGCTCGAATGCCTCGATCTTGCGATCGAGCGCCTCCTCCCGGTCCAGGAGTCGGCGCTCGGAACGCTGGATGGTCGCTCGCTGCTCGCGTGCCTCTTCTTCAGCGGCACGGCGAAGCTGCAGTGCTTCGTCCTTGCCCTCGAGGACGATCTCCTTCTGCTTGGCGCGCGCATCCGCGACGAGGCGCTCGGCATAGTGATCGGCGTGCTTCACGGAGCGCGAGCTGAGCACGCGCCGGACGAAGAGGCCTATGACGATGCCGGCAATGCCGGCGATCGCCGCCGCGAGAACGGCGACGAGAGGGTCGATCATGATTCGGCTCCCCCGTTCGTTGGAGCCCGGTATGGGCGGTGTCGCGCTCGCCACGCGGCGGGCGTCTCGGCAAGACAGCTGAGTCTCTGGCGTCGGGGCGTCCCGATCGAGGGAGTGTAGCGCAACTTCGGCCGCGGCCGGAGCCGAGCCTCAGGAGGCGAAGATCCGGCCAATGAGTCGGACGTGATCGAGGTCGCGCGGCAGGAAATCCTGCAGCATGACGCGCTCAGTCCCTTCGCGACCCAGCGCCGCCACGCGTTCGGCCGCTTCATCCGGCGTACCCATGATCCAGCGGGCGCGCCGCTCGGCGAGCCAGGACATCGAATCCTCAGGCCGCTTCCCGAGCGCGGTCATGAGATCGTTGACCCGTGTCATGAGGTCGTCCTCGGTCTCCGCCACGAGCACCCCGGTCATGGCCGAGTACACCAGCTCGTCGGGATCACGACCGACCGTCTGGCAGGCGTTTCGCACGCGGCGGTACGCCGCCGAGGCGCCTTCGGGCGACGCAGACAACAGGTTGAACTCGTCCGCGTAGCGTGCGGCGAGTTCGGCCATCCGCGGCAGCCCCCGGCCGCCGAGGATGATGTGCGGGTGGCGCCGCCCGTCACGGGCAATCGGGCCGTGTCGGAGGGCGTCGCGGACCTGCCAATGCTTGCCCTCGTACGACCAGCCATCGGGTTCGGTCCACAGGCCGTGCAGAATCTCCAGCTGCTCGGCCAGCATGTCGTAGCGCTCGCCGATGGGCGGGAACGGGATGCCGAGCTGGGCGTGCTCGTCCTCGTTCCAGCCGGCGCCGAGGCCCGCCTCGATGCGGCCCCCGCTCATCTCGTCGGCGGTCTGGATGACCTTCGCCAGGGTGCCGGGAATCCGGAAGGTCACCGGAGACACAAGAATCCCGAGGCGGATCGTGGTGGTCTCTCGCGCGAGTCCACCGATCGTCGTCCACGCGTCCGTCGTCGGAAGGCCGGCATCACCCGGGAAGCTCGCGAAGTGATCGGATCGGAAGAACGCCTCGATCCCCGCCTCCTCGGCGGTTCGCACGATGGCCAGCAGCTCGTCGTACGTCAGCCCCTGCTGGGGCTCGGTCATGAGGGCGTAACGCATTGCCACAGCCTAGCCCCCGCGTGCGAGCGGTGCGGGCGGCCTCGCGTCAGAGCTGAGTCGGGCGTCCGTATCCGACGCGCTCGGCGCGTCGCAGCCAACGGGGTGACAGATCGGGCACACGGTCGGCGGCCGCCAGCAGGTCCTGCTCCTCCCAGTCGTCCGGCTCGGCCTGCGGCCGCGAAAATCCCTCGGTCGGGAGGGCGCGGTATTCATCGAGCCAGTCGGCAAGTCTCACGCCCACAGGCTAGGGACTCCTGGACGCCCGCGCATCCGTGGAACCACGGAGGCGATCACGGATTCGCGGCCCCGTGACCGGCGTTTCGCGTGCGTCGCGACGATCCTCGGGCGGCGCGGTAGTGGTCAAGGAATCCATCAAGGTCTGCCCTGGCAATGGTCTCGCCGATCACGTCGAGTGGGATGTCGTCGGCCCGCTTGAATCGCAGGCACGATTTGCCCATATCGAGCTTCTTCCCCGACTCGGCGTAGCGATCGTGGAACCAGCGCTCGGTCGCAGGGTCGCCGTAGACGCTGTTGAGGTAGAGGCTGAGGTAATTCTTCTGGCTGGCGAGCGCCGCGAGGCCCAGCGGTTGTCCGTTGTACGTGTCGGGGAAGCGATCGAGTGGCACGTACCACCCGATCATCCCGTATTGCATGCCTTCCTCGTAGCCGTCGGGCAGGTTCTCGCGGATCACCCGCCGCACCTCCCGTACCGCAGCCGCTCGGTCTTCGGGCAGGGACGCGATGTACTCCTCCGGTGTGCGTGCGTTGCTGGTCTCCATCGCGCCTCTCCTGAATTGGATGTTCCAATCAAGCCTAGTCCGCTGGTCCAGCCGCTTCCTCGACCGCCTCGGGGCCAGGGTGGGACCCGATGACGGTCCGCGTCGTGCTCGCGTCGAATCCGCGTCGCATCAGGTACATCCCGATACGTTGCCGTGCCCGCGGATCCTCGGGCATGGGGCGGCCGCGCAGGTGTCGCTGCAGGGCATCGCTCGCGCGCTCGAGCTCCGTGCCCGGCAGCTCCTCGTCCTCGGGTGCGCGCTCGGGTGCGTCGATCTCGTCGCGGACGGCCTCGATCACCTCGCGCGGCACCCCTTGCCGCCGCAGCTCCGCCTCGAGCAGGCGACGGCCGCGCGGAGCGTGGCGGTCCCGCCGTTCCGCCCACCAGCGCGCGAATGCCGCGTCATCGGCATAGCCCAGCTCGGCGAGGCGCTCGACGGTGGACCGGATCACCTGCTCATTCACCGATGCGCGGGCGAGGCGTCGCTCGATCTCCCAGCGTGACCTGGGACGGGCAGCCAGGAACCGGGTGGCGATCTCCATCGCCGCCGACGTGGACGGAGGCTCGGCTGCCTCTCCGGACCGGCGCCGCGCGCGCGCTGGCACTCGCGCTACTCGGCCTCGCTGATCCCGTCGACCCCGACCTCGATGCTCGCAACCTTGCCGCGAATCTCGTCGTCGATGCGCTCCGCGATCTCGGGATTCGTCTTCAGGAACTCGCGTGAGTTCTCCCGGCCCTGCCCGAGTCGGACGTCGCCGTAGTTGAACCATGCACCGGTCTTCGACAGGACCCCGGCGGCGATCCCAACGTCGAGAAGCCCGCCCTCCACGCTGATCCCCTCGTTGTACATGATGTCGAACTCCGCGACCCGGAAGGGGCTGGCGACCTTGTTCTTGACGACCTTCACGCGGGTGCGCGACCCGATCGCATCCGTCCCGGACTTCAGGGTCTCGATGCGGCGAATGTCCATCCGGACGCTCGCATAGAACTTCAGCGCGCGGCCGCCCGGCGTCGTCTCGGGATTGCCGAACATCACGCCGATCTTCTCCCGCAGCTGGTTCGTGAAGACGAGCGCGGTATTGCTCCGGTTGATGGCGCCGGTCAGCTTCCGCAGCGCCTGGCTCATGAGGCGGGCCTGGAGGCCGACATGCGCGTCCCCCATGTCGCCCTCGATCTCGGCGCGCGGAACGAGAGCCGCGACCGAGTCGACGATGACGACGTCGACGCCGTTCGATCGAATGAGGGTCTCCGCGATCTCGAGCGCCTGTTCACCGGTATCGGGCTGGCTGACCAGGAGCTCGTCGACGTCGACGCCGACGTTTCGGGCGTAACCCGGGTCCAGCGCGTGCTCGGCGTCGATGAAGGCGACGATGCCGCCCATGCGCTGGGCATTGCCGGCCACGTGGTAGCAGAGCGTCGTCTTGCCGCTCGACTCGGGGCCGTAGATCTCGGTGATCCGGCCGCGCGGCACGCCACCGACGCCGAGCGCCAGGTCGAGCGCGACCGATCCGGTCGGAATCGCCTCCACGTTCTGGGCGGCGCGATCGCCGAGCCGCATGATCGCCCCGCGACCGAACTGCTTCTCGATCTGGAGGATGGCCGCGTCAACTGCGCGGCCACGCTCCCCATTCTTCTCTACCGGGACCTGGGCTGTTGCCACCGGTGCATCCATGTCGTTCCGCTCCTGAAAAAGTCGATTGTGGGTCCCGGCGGCGCTGGGTTCACTCCTCGTCGCGGGGCGCGCGCTCCTTGCGCTTGGGCTTGATCACCTCGACCGATGCCGGCGGCTCGTACGAGGAGGTCGGCGGAAGCTTCGGCGCCTTTTCCTTGGCCTTGCGCTTCGGCTCCTTGCGTGGTCGATCTCGACCCTTTGCCATCGCTCGAACCTCCTGCTTCGGATCCAGCGATCCACGCAATCGTGCTCGCTCGGTCCTTACCGACTTGTTATCCGGCGCTTATCGAGCGCGCGGCGCCCCCATCGTCTCGAACGAATTCTACGCTTCGCATCGCGACAGCTCACGCGACGCGATGACATTCTACACCCGCGTCATACGCCGTCATACGGCCTCCGACCGGAGCCGGCGGAACGCTGCGCTGATCTGGTCACGCAGCTGCGAATAGCTGCCGTCTTCGAGCCCGATCCGCAAACGGTGCAGCAGACCCAGCGTCCACGTCACGTTGTGGATGGTGGCCAATCGATACGCCAACAGCTCGGACGCGCGGAACAGATGCGCGAGATAGGCTCGCGAGTGATTCCGACACGCTTCGCACGCACAGGATGGGTCGATCGGCGTCGCATCGTCCTGGAACGCGGCGTTCCGCAGATTCATCCGCCCGGCGTCCGTCCAGACCTGCCCCGTGCGGGCCACGCGCGTCGGCAGAACGCAATCGAACAGGTCAATCCCCCGCTCGACCGCCGTGAAGAAGTCCGGCGGCGAGCCGACGCCCATCAGATAGCGCGGCCGCGGGTCGTCACCCAGTGCATCGGCCACGACGTCGAGGGTGCCGGCCATCTCCTTCTTCGACTCCCCCACCGACAGGCCGCCGACGGCAATCCCGTCGAATGCCTGGCCGGCCACGGCGTCCACGGACTCGCGCCGCAGCGTCGGATCGATCCCGCCCTGGATGATCCCGAACAGCGCCTGGTCACCGCCGCCCCGCGCGGCCAGCGAACGCGCGGCCCAGCGGTGCGTTCGCCGCATGGCGTCGGCAACGTCCGCACGCGGCAGAGCGGGATCGACGAGCTGATCGAAGGCCATGGCCACGTCGGAACCCAGCAGTGATTGGATCTCCATGGAGCGCTCCGGCGTCAGGCGATGCGTGGATCCGTCGAGATGCGATACGAAGGTCACGCCGTCATCGTCCACCTGCCGTCGGTCGGCAAGGCTGAAGACCTGGAACCCTCCCGAGTCGGTAAGGATCGGCCCGTCCCACGCCATGAACCGATGCAGGCCACCGAGGCGTGCAATACGCTCGGCGGTGGGTCGGAGGTTGAGGTGATACGTGTTTCCGAGGATCATCTGCGCGCCGGCTTGGCGCAGGTCGCCCGGGGTGAGCGACTTCACGGTGGCCTGCGTACCGACCGGCATGAACTCGGGCGTCTCGATCTCGCCGTGCGGCGTGACGATCCGACCACGGCGGGCACGCCCGATGCTGGTCGGGACGAATGAATGAGCGAAGGTAGCGGACGTTGACACCGCCGGAGAGGATAGGCTACGTGCACATCGGAGAGGTGACCCTGGCGTGCGATTGACCGAGTGGCCGCGAATGCCATTTCTGAACGACGAAGTGAAGGAATGGATCGCGATCGAGCTCCAGACCCTTGGGGTCGAGGACCTGGCGGTCTATGCCCTGGAGGCCGGCACCGAGGGCGACGAGCGACGCGTGATGGTGGCAACCGAGGTGGGCCTCCTCGATCACCGCTACGCCCCGTTCGGCTCGTCCGCTCGGTATCGCCTGGCAATGCTCATGTACCCCTGGCAGGTGCTGCGCGGTGTCGAGCTTCGCGCCGACACCTTCCGGCTCTGGGCGCGGGAGCATCGGACACGCTGGTCGTTCCGGCTCCACCACCCCCATTTCGAGGCGGCCACCGAATCGCCCGACCTCGGCCAGGCACTGTGCGACCTTGCCCGCGTGTGCGCGGTGATGGCCGAGCCGTTCGGCGTGCCGGCGGGTCGCGTCTCCAGCGAGGTTCCGGGCGTGATCCCGGGAGGCCCGCGGCCGTTGCCCCCGTCGCCGGGTGAAGAGACCGACGCGGATGACGAGCCGGAGCCGGCGGTGTCGCAGGATCCCGCGTCGAGCGATTCGAATCAGAACGGACCCTCGGCCGAGACGCCGGCGTCCGCGGACGTCACGGAGAACGCCCCCTTCCCGGTCGACGATGGCGAAGAGGTTGTCGAGCTGGATGCCGAGGCGCGCGAGGCCGTCCCGACGCGGTCGGACGACCAGGGCTAGATCTACACGACCAGCGTCGCGTCGCCGAAGCTGAAGAACCGGTAACCCTCCGCCAGCGCCGCCCGGTACGACCCGAGCAGCGCGTCCCGAGCTTGGTGAGGCGGGGCGTCGGCCATTCCATCCTGGACGAAGGCGGTCACCAGCAGCAGCAGCGAGCTTCGCGGCAGGTGGAAATTCGTGATCAGCGCATCGACGGCGGCGAAGGAGTGCGGCGGCGTGATGTACAGGTCGGTCCAACCCGAACCGGAACCCGAAGCGGCCGCCGTCTCGAGAACGCGCACCGCGGTGGTACCCACGGCCACGATCCGTCCACCGGCGGCCCGGGTCTCGCGGATGGCGGTCTCCGTCTCCATCGGCACCTCGTACCACTCGCGATGGATGTGGTGCTCGTCGACGAACTCGCCCTCCAGCGGCCGGAAGGTATCGAGCCCCACGTGCAGTGTCACCGACGCTCGCCGTACGCCGCCGACCGCGAGCTCATCGAGCAGCCGATCGGTGAAGTGCAGTCCGGCGGTCGGCGCCGCCGCGGACCCCGGCGGCCGCGCATACACCGTCTGGTATCGATCGTCATCGGTCGAGCGGGTGCGGATGTAGGGCGGCAGGGGCAGCTCTCCGTCCTGGTTCATCACCTGGAGCGCATCGCCATCGAAGCCAACGATGCGCGTGCCGTCACCGGCGTGGTCTCCGATCCTGATGCGGGCGCCACTGCGGAGCGTGATTTCCTCGCCGACTCGGATGCGCCGCGATGGGCGCACCAGCGCCTCCCACTCATTCGTCCCATCGACCGGCCGGAGCACCAGGATCTCGGCGGCACCGCCGCCTTGGCGCGTCCCACGCAGGCGGGCGGGAATGACGCGCGAGTCGTTCACGACGAGGAGATCGTCGGGCCGCAGCCATCGGCCGATTTCGGCGAATCGGGCGTGGGTGATCGCACCGCTGGAGCGCTGGAGGACGAGCAGTCGCGAGGCGTCGCGAGGCTCGGTCGGCTCTTGGGCAATCGCGTCGACAGGCAGCTCGTACGCGAAGTCGTCGACCCGCAGGCGTGGTGGACTCACCCCGAAAGCGTAGCGCCCGGCCGCGTGCTGCGACCGGGCGCGCCGAATGCGGGACGTCGAACTAGATGTCGACCCCGGGGAGCAAGCCCTGGGCGAAGTAGACCACGAATGCGATCGCCACAACCCACAGCAGCCAGTGAACCTGGCCGGCCTTTCCGGCCGCCGTCTTGATGACGACGTAGCTGACGAATGCGGCGCCGATGCCCACCGTGATGCTGTACGTCAGCGGCATGAGGATGAAGCCGAGGAGCGCCGGCAGGCCCTCCTCGATGTCGGTGAAGTCGATCCCGGTGATGAGTCCCGCCATGAGGAAGCCCACCACGATGAGGACAGGAGCGGTCGCGCTCGCCGGGACAATGCCCGCAAGCGGCGCGACGAGGATGGCGAGGAGGAAAAGGACGCCGGTCGTGATCGACGTCAGGCCGGTCCGGCCGCCCTCGGCCACGCCCGCAGCGCTTTCGATGTAGCTCGTGTTGGAGCTGACCCCGCCGGCGCCACCCACGGCCGCACCGAGCGAGTCGACGAACAGCAGGCGCCCGATTCCCGGGATCCGACCGTCGCGATCCGCGAGACCGGCCTGTTCGGCGATCCCGGTAGCCGTACCCATCGTGTCAAAGAAGTCGGTGAGCATGAACGCGAAGATCGTCAGGATCGCCGCGAGGACGCCAAGGGACGTGAAGATCCCGCCGATGTCCTGGAAGCCAAGCCCCAGGGTGCTGAAATTCGGCGTGACGGTGATGCTGTCGGGGACCGATGCGACGCCCGTGAGGAGCGCGATGATCGACGTCGCGATGATGCTCAGGATCAGCGCTCCCGGCACCTTCCGCACGACCAGCACGATTGTGATGAGGAGTCCGAGCAAGGTCACTCCGGCTCCGGCGGTCGTCGGGAACACCCACTCGACCGGGGTGCCGGCGCCCGGGGCAATCAGGCCGCCCGTCACGAACCCGATGAACAGGATGAAGAGTCCGATGCCGACGCCAATCGCGCGCTTGAGGCTGACCGGCACCGCGTTCATGATCGCCTCGCGCAGGCCCACGAGAACGAGGACGAGGACGACGAGGCCCTCGATGAGGATCACGCCCATCGCCGCGGCTGGCGTGAGTCCAGCGCCGAGGACCAATCCGAACGCGACCGCCGCGTTCAGGCCGAGACCTGCCGCAAGAGCGATCGGGAAGTTGGCGACCAGCCCCATGAGGATGCTGAGCACCCCCGCAATGAGCGCCGTGCCAGCTGCGACGGCCGCCGGATCCAGTCCGGCCTCGCCCAGGATGCTTGGGTTCACGAAGATGATGTAGGCCATCACCATGAACGTGGTCAGGCCGGCACGGACCTCCGTGCCAATCGTGGTCCCCCGCTCCGTGAGCTTGAAGAACGAGTCGAGACCGCCGCCACTCGGTGCGGGCCTCTCGCTCGCAGGTACCTCGGTTGCCGTCACTCGGTTTCACCCTCCGCTCGTGGGCACCCGCGTCCCCGACACCATGTTGGGCACCGGCGCCGACGGCAGCCTACTCCGCGCCGGACCGACCCGACGTCACTTTCTGCACACGATTCAGCGCCGCAGCAGATTGATCGCGAGCGTGAGGATCACGCTGATCACGATCATCGTCACGATCGGGAAGTAAAAGCCTCCGCGCTCGCCCTCGATCGCGATGTCGCCCGGCAGGCGCCCGAGCGGCAGCCGGATGCCGAGGGCCGCCAGCCCACCGACGACCACGAGCACGATCCCGATCACGAGGATGATCCGTCCCAGCTCCGGGCTCATCGATCCTCAGCCGTCGAAGAGGCCAGGCTGGGGCACCGCGCCCGCGGGCGGGGTCAGCCCGAGGTGCTCCCACCCCGACGGAGTCAGCTGCCGGCCGCGCGGAGTCCGCGCCAGCAGGCCGGTCTGCATGAGGTAGGGCTCGACGACATCCTCGATCGTCTCGATCGGCTCGGAGACGGTGGCGGCCATGGTCGCCAGGCCCACCGGGCCACCGGCGTGGTGCTCGGCCATGGCGCGCATGAGCTGGCGATCCATGGCGTCCAGGCCGCGGTCGTCGATCTCGAGCAGACCGAGCGCGTCGGCGGCAAGCGGCTCGGTGACGCTGCCATCTCCCCCACCCCGGACCTGGGCGTAGTCGCGGACGCGCTTCAGCAGCCGATTGGCGATGCGCGGCGTCCCCCGCGCGCGCCGGGCCACGAGGGCGGCCGCGTCATCGGTGAGCGCCACGTCAAGGATCTCGGCGGATCGGCGCAGGATGCGCTCGAGCTCGGTCTCGGTGTAGTAGTCGAGCCGGTAGGTGACCCCGAAGCGGTCGCGCAGCGGCCCGGTAATGCTTCCGACGCGCGTGGTGGCGCCGATGACCGTGAGATGCTCGATCTGGAGCCGCACGGAACGGGCGCCGGGACCCTTGCCGAGCACGACGTCGAGCGCGAAGTCCTCCATGGCCGGGTAGAGAATCTCCTCGACGGCGTGGCTGAGCCGATGGATCTCGTCGATGAACAGCACGTCGCCCTTGCCCAGGCTGGTGAGGACCGCAGCGAGGTCGCCCGCTCGCTCGATGGCCGGCCCGGAGGTGGTCCGGATCTGCGCGCCCATCTCGGCCGCCACGATATTGGCGAGCGTCGTCTTGCCGAGGCCCGGCGGGCCGTAGAGGAGGACGTGGTCGACGGGCTCCGATCGGTGCTGCGCCGCGTCGATGAGGATCGCCAGGTTCTCCTTGACCCGGTCCTGGCCCGCGAACTCGTCGAGG
>JAGXHP010000042.1 GCA_024636135.1 Chloroflexota bacterium | reverse complement strand
GCGCCGGGCGGTGCGGTCGTTGAAGATCGTGTCGTACTCGGCACGGCAGCAGGATTCGGGCATGCCGCCATGATGCGCCCCGCGCTATCGGTCCGCCATCTCCGCGAACTGGCACAGGGCGTTGGCGAGCCTCATCTGGTCGGGCGTGCGGGCGCGGACGCGGAGCAGCGATGGCTCAGCCACCACGACGGTGACGCATCGGGCTCGGGAGGTCGCGACGTTCAGGCGGTTGCGCGAGTAGAGGAAGCTCATGCCGCGCGGGGCGTCCTCGGGCGAGCTCGAGGTCATCGAGTAAATGCTGACCGGTGCCTCCTGGCCCTGGAACTTGTCGACGGTTCCGACTCGGCCCTCGGGCAGCTCGCGCAGGATGGCGCCGACCTGGGCGTTGTACGGCGCCACGATGAGGACGTCCCCATACGTCAGCGGACACTCCTCGCCCTCCTGGTTCACCCAGGTTGCGCCGCCCTCGACCAGGGTGCGCACCAGGGTCGCCACGGCGCGTGCCTCCTCGACCGACTCGTTGTCGTTTCCGCTGTGCTCGATCGGGAGCAGGCGGACGCCGACGCCGCCGAGCGGTTCAGTCGCGCGCAGGACCTGTTGCGCCAGGTGTTCCTTCGACTCGAGGCGACCCTCGTAGAACGCCGGGGAGGTGAAGTCCGTGATTCTCGGATGGAGCCGCCAGGTGTGCTCGAGGAACAAGCCGCGATCAGGAGGCATTGTGTCGTCGTCGCCGAGCAGATGCGCGAGCGCGGAGCGGTCCGCTCCCGGCGGATGGGAGCCCTTGATGGGCTGGTCGAGCTGCTGCGGATCTCCCAGCAGCACGAGGCTGCTCGTCGACCCGGCCATGGCAAGCACGTTGGCAAGCGAGATCTGGCCCGCCTCGTCAACGAACAGGACGTCAACCAATCCGTCGCTCTTCTCCGGCGCCCAGAACCACGAGGTGCCCGCCGCCAGGTTGAACTCGCCGCTGGCGAGCCCATCGCGGACCTCCGGGTTGGACTCGGTCACGCGGATCCGTGGGTCGTCGATGCCGGCGATGCCCTCGCTGACCTTCTGCGCCGCCCGGATGTCGACCTCGACCCCCTTGGCCGCCTTGAGCACCTCCGCGAGAAAGTTGCCGATGACCTTGTGGCTCGTGGCGCTGATGCCCACCTGCTTGCCGGCCTGGAGCAGCCGCACGATCATCCGGGCGCCGGTGTACGTCTTGCCGGAGCCGGGAGGCCCCTGGAGCGCGAGCGTCCCCGCGTCGAGGCAGCTGACGAGGCGGACGGCTGCCTCGAGGTCGGACTCGCCGTCGTGGCGCAGGGCTGCACCGTCGGCCTGGCCACAACGAGACGCCCGCGCTAGGAGGAGGTCCCGCCCAGCGCGACACTCGCCCGGCGCGTCTACTCCGTTGGCGGCGACCCAGCGCCCGAGCCGCAGCAGCGAGGCCCGGTGATCCCCGTCGCCGATGGTGTCCAGCGGAATCAGCGCCTCCGGGTGTTGGATATCGGCGTCGTTCATCCAGATGAGGTCGACGGTGGCGCGCGCGTTGTCGATGGCGGCGATCGACGCGCGAACCTTCCACGCCTTCCAGGACGCGTCGGGCTGCTCCTGCTGCAGGCGCGGGTCGTAGAGCTCCGACCGGGAGCCGATGTCGTACTCCTGGGCGGGAATTTCGTAGCGCCAGATCTGCCGCTCCTTCGCCTTCGGCTTCGGCTTGAATGGCGGCCCGATCGGACCGACGACGCTCAGGCGGCCGAGAGCCGTCCGGTCCTCGACCAGCTCGTCGGGTCCCATCCCCATCCGGTTGAAGAACTCCCAGTAGGCGACCTTTGCCTCGCGCCGGTGCCACGACAGCAGCTGCGCCAGCAACCAGGCCGCGTGCTGCTCGTCGGTACGGTCGATCCGGTCGGCGGGGACTCCCTCGCTCAGCAGGTCCGCCACTTCCTGCACCTCGGCGGCAGATTCGGAGAGGCTCGCCGGGGCTTCCGGCGAGACTGCCGCCGGACGCGGGACCACCGCTCCGGCCAGCGACGCCAACTCGTGCCGCCGCGCTTCGAGCCAATCGCGCAGGCGAAGCGTGCTCACGACGTCGTCGCGGTTGTAGGCCGCGATCGAGGCGAGGATCGTGGATGCGGGCCGGTCGCCCTCACCAAGCTCCAGCCACCTCTCGATCTCGACGATGCTCGATCCGGCGTCGCGCAGGCCCTCGGTCCGGGTGAAGTCGTACATCGGCTCGAGACGCTTGATCGAGTAGCTCTCAACCGATGCCCTCAGCCCCTGGCGCACCGCCCGATACAGGTCGATGAGCACGTTGCCGCGGAGCAGGCGGTCGACCTGCTCCTCTCGCGTTCCGTGGCGGCCCATGAGCCGCTTGAGCGCGGTGGGCTCGTACGGGGCGTAGTGATAGACGTGCATGTTGGGGTACGCGTCGAGCCTCGCCGTGAGCAGATCCATGAGCGCTTCGAAGGCGGCTTTCTCGCCGGCCAGCGTGATCTCGTCCGGCGCATCGGGGTCGTACGACCAGATCGGCGTGAAGGCGCCATCTGTGTCGAGGACGCCGAAGAGGTAGTCGATGCCGTCGTCGTAGGCGAACGGATCCCCCTCGAGATCCAGGAAGAGGTCGCCCTCGTCGGGTTCGGGCAGGGTGGCGAGCCCGCGCTCGGCCTCGATCGGCTCGCCCGGAGCAGGCTGGAGGAGCTCATAGATCGGCTTCGCCAGGCCGCGGCCATCGACCTGGATGCGGGCCTGCTCGCGCACTCGTTCCATCGACGCCGCGCCGGCGCCGTCGAGCGGGGGATCGAACGGGATCGGGGCGGCGGCAAGGCGCTGGACCGTGTCGATCTCGCGGGCGACGAGCGACTTCCGCTGCCGGGCACTGATGCCGGCAACGAGCGACAGGTGGTCATCCTCGCGGCGCCGTTTCACGCAGAGCTCCGCCCAGCGGCAGACGTTGCAGTGCTCGACCGGCTCGGGGTACGTGTTCTCGGGTGGATAGGCCGGGGCGGCCACGCCTCCGAGCACCGTCTCCTTGAACCGGCGCTTCGCGGCACGGTAGTAGGACAGGTAGTCCGCCACCCGCAGCGCGGCGACCTCGCGGGCGCTCCCACCGAGCACGACACGCATCTCCTCGGGCTGGACACCCTGGAGGGCGGTGAGCTGCTCGACGTAGCTGCACATCTGGAGCACCGCGCCCGCCTTGACGTGTCGGGCGAGCTTCGTATCGGCGACTTCGTAGTGGTACGCACCCCAGGCCGATAGGCGCTCCGGCGACTCGACCCGCAGCAGGAAGTCCGCATAGCCGAGCCAGCGACCGTCGAAGAAGGTGGCCTGGAAGATGACGTCGGCGCCTGACGCCATGGCCGCGATCGTCTCCTGGGCCTGTCGCCGGATCCGGTCGCCGCGATCCTCGTCATCGTTGCGGGCGATCTCGACCACGGCTCGACCCTCCGCGGCGAGGTCGTCGAGGTAGCGTTTCTCGTGGCGGAAGCCGCGCTCGCGGATGACGTCGAGCTCCGGGTCGTCCCGCATCGGGCGCTTGACCAGGCCCGCGAGCGCGGCTCGTTCGAGCGCGGTCAGGTGCTCGCAGGCCAGGTACCCGACCAGGTCCGTGGCGGAGAAGACGGATTGACCGTCGATCAGCTGCAGTGGTTGGTACTCCCCATGGGGCAAGCCTAGCGGCTCGACGTGACAGCTCGTGCGTCGCTTGCGGTCCGGCGCACAATCACGCCATGCGGGTGTGGTGGCTCATCCCGGTCGTCGTCGCTCTGTCGGGGTGTGCATCCTCGTCCATCCCAGCCCCGGACTTTCCCGGCTGCGACCAGACCGACGACTTCGCCTTCACCGGCGAGACGACGCTCGCCTCACTCGGCCTGCGCGAGTTCGCCGGCGGCCAGGAATCGACCCGCACCGGCATGATCTGGGTGACGGCAGGCCCGGTCGCGATGCGCGAACCAGGGATGGGCGCCGGGGGTGGTGTCGGCGGGCGGCCGCTGTCGCGCATGGTCTGCGTTCAGTTTCCCGACGGCAGCGGCATGTCAGGTTCCATCGCGGACGATTGGCGACCGCCGCTCGCCCTGCAGTCCACCGCTTCCGCCGCTGACGGGTTCCCGCCTCTTCTCGGGGTGGCGCTCGTCCTTGGGCTCGTCCTGGCCGTCTCGTACGTCGCCTTCCGCAAGGAGGCTCCCGCCTAGGACTCGGCCTCGGCGGGTGGGGCATCGGCCATCGCGTCAGAAGTGATCGGGTCGGACGAGGCCCTCTCGCGCCGGGCGAGCAGGATGAACGGAATCGCCAGGGCCTGGATGCCGCCCGCAACCACGTAGGAGGCGGCATATCCGTTGAGATCCGCCACGCGTCCCAGGGCCGGCTGAATGACCACGCCGCCGGCGGAGCCCATGAGCGAGTCGAACGAGAGCACCGTGGCGCGCTGCTGCGACGGGATGAGTCCATTGAGGAAGGCGCGTCGAATCGGCTCCTCCATGGCGATGACGAGCGCCCAGGTGATGAGCAGCAGCAACGCGACGACGAACACCGGCATGACGCCCAGGGCAACGAGCGCCGCAACGCTGGCGACGGCGCCGACCAGCATCGCCGTGGTGCGCCGATGGAACAGCCGTCGAACGCGGGATACGCTCCAGCCGCCGAGCATCTGCGCCCCGGCGATGATCGCGGCGGCCAGGCCCGCGATTCCGTAGGCGTTGGGGTCTCCGTACAGCTCCAGGAGGTAGGGCTGAAGGGCATAGAAGGCGTAGAAGCCGACGCCCGTGGTGAACGGGGCCGCCAGCATGAGCCACCGCACCGGACGGTTGCGCAGACCGCCGTTCACGGCACCGGTGACCACGGTGCGCACGGCCGCGACGGGGGACGCGCTGCGGTCCGGGGTGAAGCCGATGTCGCGCATGAAGCGCCAGGCGATGACGACGGTCAGCCCGAGCATGGCGGCCCGCACGATGTACGGCACGCCGAGGTTCGTGAACTGCGCGATGAAGCCTCCCGCAACGGACCCGACCAGCATCGATGCGCCACCCACCACCTGGGCACGTCCGAAGACCGTTTCGAGGTCGCCCTGGTAGCCCGTCTCGGTCAGTGCGTCGACCAGCCACGCCTCGGTGGCTCCGGAGAAGAACGTGAATCCGAGGCCGAGCAGCGCCGATGCGGCTGCCCAGCCGATGAACGGCGCGTTGAGCTCCCACATCAGCAGGTACAGGAGGGTGGATGCCAGCAGCGTGGCCGCGCCGAGGATGAACGAGAAGCGACGACCGCGCGTGTCCGCAACCACGCCCGTCGGCACCTCGAAGATGACCTGCCCGACGGCGAAGAACGCGTTGGCCGCGAAGGCCTCGGTGTTGCTGAGCCCGGCGTCCAGCAGGAAGAGCGTGTTCACGCCCCAGATGAACGACGCGGCCAGCGTGGTGAGGAGGGTGAGGACGAGATACGTTCGCTGGACGAGTCGGGCGGCCTCGGGCATCAGGTCACTGGCCCAGCGTCGCCGGCCATCGGAATGCCTTCGGGTTCGTCATTCGGTGGCGCCATCAGCCTCGAGATGCGACGGCAGGCCGAAGAGCGGGAACCAGCGCGCCGTGTCCAGGAAGAACGTGATGCCGCCGATCCGGTCGCCATCGAGCTCCAGGACCTGGAGCGACCACGGCTCGAACCCGCCTCCGGCGGCAGGCTTGTACTGCGCGAAGGCGGGGGAACCATTCGCCATGACCGGAACGAGCCGCGACCCCCGGCAGCCGATGCCAGGGCCGAGGCACCACTTCACCACGTCCTCGTGGGTCTGCAGCCACAGGTCGTACGGCGGCATGTTCCAGACGGCGTCCTCGCGCAGCAACGAGGTGAGCGCATCCATGTCGTAGCGCTCGAACGCATCGACATAGCGCCCCAGCAGTGACCGCGCGGCCTCATCGATCTCGGCGGCGGGAGCATCGGCGCTGACGCCATTCGCATCCAGGGTGGCTCGCGCGCGCTGGAGGGCACTGTTGACCGATGCGACCGATGTCTCGAGCAGCTCCGCCACCTCGCTGGCGCGCCAGCGCAGCACCTCGCGCAGGATGAGGACGGCTCGCTGCTTGGGTGGCACGTGCTGGAGCGCGGCGCCCACTCCTCGGCGCAGGTCAAGCGCACGTCGCCCGGTCCGAGGACCAGGTGCCAGCGCTCGAACCCCGGCGCCAGGTCTCGATCCAGGTTCGGCGGCCAGTTCCTTCCGCCAGCCATCGTCATGCGCGAGGTGGCACGTTCACGTTCCGATGGAAGAGATTCGTCGGGCGGTCGTCGAAGCCTCCCGCCATCACGACGCGAAGCTCGTCATCGGTGGGATCCTCGGGGGAGATGACCGGACCGCCCATGCGCTGGCGTAGTTCGGCGACGGAAGTCGGCGGTGAAGTGATCACCGTGGTCCTCTCGAGGTGCGGTCGGGTGAATACCTGCCGGTAAGACGGTGCCGCCCGCGAAGAATCATCGGCGGGACGGTCGACATGTCGTGGAAGGCCGGCGCGTCGCGCACATCCCGCCGGTCCGCCTCGAGGGCGCCGAGGGCTGAGGCCAGGGGCCTCGGATGCGACCGAGACCTGCGTGGGCGCGCAGACGCGAGCCTCGATCAGGTGCCTGGCTCGTCGTTGCTTGCGCCGGGCGCAAACCCGCGCCCGCCCTCTCGAATGCTTGCGGCAAGTTCCTCGGCCCGCTCGTGGATGGCGCGCATCGATCCCTGGAGGCCCTCGGAAAGCAGTGGGACCTCCCACTCCGTCACCGGTTGGGCCCCGGGAATGGTTGATCGGTCGCAGCCGATGCTGACGATGAT
>JAGXHP010000004.1 GCA_024636135.1 Chloroflexota bacterium | reverse complement strand
GGGCTGCCCTGCGGCGTGATGAGGACCGCGGCGTTCTCGTCGAACCGGATGTGGCTGCCGTCCGGGCGGCCGTACTCCTTCGTGGTGCGCACCACCACGGCGCGCACGACCTCGCCCTTCTTCACGGCCGCGTTCGGCAGCGCCTGCTTGACGGTGGCCACGATCACATCGCCGACCTCGGCGGTGTCGCTCGTCGAGCGGCCGATGACGGAGATGCACATCAGCGTTCGCGCGCCGGAGTTGTCGGCCACGCGCAGCCTGCTGTACTTCTGGATCATGCCTGCTCCGTCCCGTCGATCAGCTCTTCGTGCGAGCCACGCGCCACGATCTCGACGACCGTCCAGCGCTTCTCGGCGGAGAGCGGACGGCTCTCCTCGATGCGCACTGTGTCACCGACGCGTGCCGCGTTGTCCGCGTCGTGCGCCTTGAACTTGCTGCTGAGCCGCACCACCCGCTTGTAGATCGGGTGTCGCCGCAGGCGTTCGACGCTCACGACCACGGTCTTGTCCATCTTGTCGGACACCACGCGTCCGACCTTGTTCTTTCGCTTGCCCTGCATCAGCTGGCCTTCTCTGCGTCGGCAGCCGCGTCGGCGGCGTGCTGACGCTCAGTCATCACGGTCAGGATGCGAGCGATCCGCTTGCGGGTCGCCGGCAGCCTGCTGTAGTTGCTTTCTTGTCGCGTGGCGAGGTCGAAGCGGATCTTCCATAGCTCCTGCTTCGCGTCACGCAGCGCGCCCTCGAGGTCCTTCTCGGAGAGGGCCCGCACCTCACTGATGTCCATGGTCCTGGGTCTCCTTGAGAACGAACTTTGTGCTGACCGGCAGCTTGTGGCTGGCGAGACGCATCGCCTCGCGTGCGATCGGCTCCGGGACGCCCGACATCTCGAACATCACCCGGCCCGGCTTGACGACGGCGACCCAATGGTCGGGAGCGCCCTTGCCGGAGCCCATGCGGACCTCCGCCGGCTTCTTGGTGACAGGCTTGTCCGGGAAGACCCGGATCCAGACGCGGCCACCTCGCTTGATGTGGTGGGTCATGGCGCGGCGGGCGGCCTCGATCTGCCGGCTGGTGAGCCAACAGACCTCTTCGGCCATCAGACCGTACTCACCGAAGCTGACCAGGGTGCCTCCCTTGGCCAGTCCGGCGCGGCGTCCTCGCTGCACCTTGCGGTGCTTCACACGCTTCGGCATCAGCATCGTCAGGACTCCTCGGCCGGCGTATCGGCGCTCGTGCCCGCGTCGGGGCTGTTCGGCGCATCGGCCTCCTTGGCCGCGGCAGGCTTGGCCTTGGTGGCTCGCGGAGCCTTCGGCTTCGACTCGGCCTTTGCCTTGGTCGACGTGCTCTTCGCCTTGGCCGTTGCCTTGGGCTTGGATGCCTTCGCCGGCTCCGCTGCCTTGGCCTCGGTCTTGGCCTCGGTCTTGGCCTCGGTCTTGGCCTCGGCCGCTACCGGTGCGTCCGTGCTCGGAGGCGCGGCCGCCCTCGAAGTCTCCGTCGGCGTGGTCGCGGGAGTCACCTCGGGAGTCGCCTTGCGCTGAGCCGCCGGGGCGGCCTGCTGCTCTGGGGCGACGGCCGATGTGGGCTGCTCCTCGACCTCTGCGGCGGGTGCGGGTGATCCTGCGCCGCCATTCGTCCTGGCGGCAGGACGGGCTCGCGTGCCGGCCACCCCGCGTCGCGGCGCGCGCGGCTCGGTCCGGGCACTGCCCGGACGCTCGCCGAGCTGCTCACCACGGTAGACCCACGCCTTGACGCCGATGCGTCCATAGGTGGTGTGCGCGTGGACGACGCCATAGCTGATGTCAGCGCGCAGCGTGCCGAGCGGAATCCGGCCTTCCTTGTCCCACTCGGTGCGGGACATCTCGGAGCCGCCGAGGCGACCGGAGACCTGGATCTTCACGCCCTTGGCGCCCGCCTTGATCGTGCGCTGGATCGACTGCTTGATCGCCTTGCGGAACGCGATGCGCCGCTCGAGCTGCCCGGCCACGTTCTGGGCCAGCAGCATGCCGTCGAGCTCGGGCTGGAGGATCTCCTTGATCTCGAGCTTGACCTTCTTGTTCGTCAGCTTGCCGACGTTCGTGCGCAGGGCTTCAACGTTCGCGCCGCCCTTGCCGATCACGATCCCCGGCTTCGCCGTGTGCACCGTGACGGTGACATGGTTGATGCCGCGCTCGATCTCGACCTGGCTGACGCTCGCGTTCGACAGCTGCCTCGCAACCAGCTCCCGGATCCGCATGTCCTCCTGGAGCAGGGTCGCGTAGTCGCGGTCCGCGTACCACTTCGCCAGCCAGGGCTTGATGATGCCGATCCGGAAGCCGTACGGGTGAACCTTGTGACCCATCTACGACTCCTCTCGGTCAGCCACGGCGACAGTGATGTGGCTGGTTCTCTTCAAAATTCCGAACGTTCGGCCCTGGGCCCGCGGGCGCCAGCGCTTCAGGGTCGGGCCCTCATCGGCGACTGCACTTACCACGCGCAGCTCATCGGCCGACAGGTTGTAGTTGTTCTCCGCGTTGGCGGTGGCGCTCTTCAGCACCTTCGCCACGTCCTTCGCTGCGGCATTCGGCATGAAGCGCAGGATCGCTGCGGCCTCCTCGACCGGCTTGCCGGCGATGACGTCGGTGACCAGCCGCACCTTGCGCGGACTGATCCGGATGTACTTCGCGGTCGCACTCACTCGCATCGATCCACCTACTTCAACGACGTCGAACGGTCGGTGGCCTTGCCGTGGCCGCGATACGTGCGCGTCGGGGCGAACTCGCCGAGACGATGGCCGACCATGTTCTCGCTCACGAAGACCGGCACGTGGCGGCGACCGTCATGCACGGCGATCGTGTGACCGATCATCTGCGGGAAGATCACGCTGGCCCGCGACCAGGTCTTCAGCACCTTGCGCTCGCTGCGCTTGTTCATGTCGTCGATGCGGCCGAGCAGGCGCGCGTCGACGAAAGGTCCCTTCTTGACGGAACGACTCATCTTTTACGCTCCTAACCCCGCCCGTACCGACGGCGGACGATCAGCTTGTTGGACTTGTTCTTCTTCACGCGGGTGCGCAGGCCCATGGCAGGCTTGCCCCACTTCGTCTTCGGCGGCATCCCCGTGGGCTGCTTGCCCTCGCCACCGCCGTGCGGATGGTCACGCGGGTTCATCGCCGAGCCACGCACCTGCGGCCGACGCCCCATGTGGCGGGAGCGACCCGCCTTGCCAATCTTCTGGTTCTCGTGGTCGAGATTGCTCACCTGACCGATGGTCGCCATACACTCGATGCGCACGCGTCGCACCTCGTTCGACGGCAGCCGGATGGTTGCGAAGTCGCCTTCCTTGGCGAGCAGCTGCGCGCTGCTGCCGGCGCTTCGCACGATCTGGCCACCGCGGCCGGCGATCAGCTCGATGTTGTGGATCTGGGTGCCGAGCGGGATCCTGTTGAGCGGGAGCGCATTGCCGGTCCGCGCCTCGACCTCGGGGCCGGCGGCAACGGTGTCGCCGACGTTCAGGCCGTGCGGCAGGAGCATGTAGCGCTTCTCGCCGTCCGCGTAGTGCAGGAGGCCGATGCGCGCCGACCGGTTCGGGTCGTACTCGATCGTGGCGATCTTCGCCGGCACGTCGAACTTGTCGCGCTTCCAATCGATGATCCGGTACTGCCGCTTGTGGCCGCTGCCCTGGTGCCGAACGGTCAGCTTGCCCTGGCTGTTGCGACCGGCGCGGCGCACCAGCTTCTCGGTCAGCGGCTTGTGCGGGCTGTCGGCGGTGATCTCCTCGAACGTCGAGCGGGTCATCTGGCGAAGACCCGGCGACGTCGGTCGATAGTTGCGAAGTGGCATCGTCAGACGGCCTCGAAGAGTTCGATCTTGTCACCAGGCGCGATCGTCACGATGGCCTTCTTCCAGCCCGGAACCGTGCCCATCGTCTTGCGGCCGCGCCGCTTCTGCTTGGGACGGACGCTGACGACCCGCACGCCGAGCACGGTCACCTTGAACTCGGACTCGACGGCGGCCTTGATGAGGAACTTGTTGGCGTCGCGGGCGACCGCGAACGTGTAGTTGTTGCGCTCGGTCTCGAGCGTGCTCTTCTCGCTGATGACGGGGCGCAGGAGCACGTCGTGGAGGTTCGTCGCGGTCATGCGTACACCTCCTGGGCCCGGCTGAGCGCGTCCTGGGTGAAGACGAGCGTGTCGGCGTCGAGCAGGTCGACGACGTTGAGGCTATCGGCCAGGATCACGCGCACCTCGCGCAGGTTCCGTGCAGCCAGCTCCACGCGCGGATCGCGCGCCGCCAGGATGACGAGGACCTTGCCCTCGGCCTTCCAGGCGCTGAGGCGGCCGAGCATCGCCTTGGTCTTGCTCTCGTCGAGGTCGAAGCCCTCGACGACACGGACCGCTCCATCGGCCTGCTTGGCCGAGAGCACGCCACGCAGCGCGCTGCGTCGCATCTTCGACGGCATCTTCTGCGCGTAGCTGCGCGGGTGTGGTCCGAAGACCACGCCGCCGCCCGCCCAGTGCGGTGCCGTCTTCGTGCCCTGGCGGGCGCGACCGGTTCCCTTCTGGCGCCACGGCTTCTTGCCGCCGCCATTGACCTCGCCACGGGTCAGCGTGTCGGAGGTGCCGACGCGCCGTCCGGCGAGCTGGCGGATCACGGCCTGGTGGATGAGGGCTTCGCTGATCGGCGCGGCGAACAGGGTCTCGGCAAGATCGACCTTGCCGCCTTCCTTGCCGTCAGCCTTCAGGATCGTCGTCTGGGGCATCGTCGTCACTTCGCCTTCTGCACGAGCAGCAGGCCGTTACGCGCCCCGGGCACCGCACCCTTGACCAGGATGAGGTTGCGTTCCGGGTCGATCTTCACGACCTTGAGCTTCTGGACGGTCACCTGCTCGTTGCCCATGTGACCGGCCATGCGGGTTCCCTTCCAGACGCGGCCGGGATACGTCCCCGCGCCAATCGAACCGGGAGCCCGATGATGATCGGAGCCGTGCGTCTTCGGTCCCCGCTTGAAGTTGTGTCGGGCGATCACGCCGGTGAAGCCGTGGCCCTTGCTCACGCCGGTGACGCTCACCAGCTCGCCGGCCTCGAACACGTCGACGCCGAGCTCCTGCCCGACCTCGTAGCCGTCCAAATCGTCGACGCGGACCTCGCGCACGTGCTTCGGGCGCTGGTGGTCCTTGTCGAGATGCTTGAACTGGCCGGCCACCGGCTTCGTCGAGCGGCGCGCGACGCCGGCGCCGAGCTGCACGGCCGTATAGCCGTCCTTCTCGACGTCTCGTAGTCGCGTGACCGTGTTCGGGGTCGCCTCGATGACGCTGACCGGGACGACGCTGCCGTCGTCCTGGAAGATCCGCGTCATTCCAAGCTTCCTACCGATCAATCCTGCCGGCACTGTGGTGATTCCCTCTCAACTGATGGCGGAAGTTCCTCGGGTGAGCCGAATGCCCACCCGGGGCGCTTCACATCTTGATTTCGATATCGACGCCGGCCGCCAGGGACAGCCGCATCAGCGCATCGACCGTCTTGGTCGATGGGTCGATGATGTCGATCAGGCGCTTG
>JAGXHP010000003.1 GCA_024636135.1 Chloroflexota bacterium | reverse complement strand
GCTGCCGAACGCGGCCGTGAAGAAGGGCGAGGTCGTGCGCGCCGTGGTGGTGCGCACCACGAAGGAGTACGGCCGCCCGGACGGCAGCCACATCCGGTTCGACGAGAACGCCGCGGTCCTCATCACGCCGCAGGGCAGCCCGCGCGGCACGCGGATCTTCGGGCCGGTTGCCCGCGAGCTGCGTGAGCGCAACTACATGAAGATCGTCTCGCTCGCCCCGGAGGTGCTCTAGATGAACGTGCGAAGGGGTGACACCGTCCTCGTCCTCGCCGGCAAGGACCGCGGCAAGCGCGGCACCGTCGACCGGGTCGAGAAGACCAAGCGAGGCTTCGGCGTCGTGATTCCCGGAATCAACATGGCGAAGCGCCACCAGCGTGCCCGATCACGGACCCAGACGGCCGGGATCATCGACCTGCCGGTGCCGGTCCACGTCAGCAACGTCCAGGTGATCTGTCCGCGCTGCGACCGTCCGACACGCGTCGGCCACGGGAAGAGCGAGGGCGATCATGCGCGCCGCACGCGCGTCTGCAAGCGCTGCGGTGAGCAGATCGAGGTGACCAGCAAGTGAGTCCTGAAGCAACGAAGAAGGCTGCGGCCAGCCGCGGCTCGTCGACGAAGGCCAAGGGGAAGGCGAAGGACGCCGTCACCAACGGCGCGGCGAAGGCCGCCGGCAGCGGGCCATATCGCACGCCGACCTATGCCGGCCTGCGCCAGCGCTATCACGACGAGGTCGTGCCGGCGATGCAGCGTGAGTTCACCTACGCGAACCCGATGCAGATCCCGCATGTCGAGAAGATCGTGGTCAACATCGGCCTGGGCGAGGCAATTGCCAATGCCAAGGCGCTCGACGCCGCAGTCGGCGACCTGACGACGATCACCGGCCAGAAGCCGATCGTGACGCGCGCCAAGCGGTCGATCGCGCAGTTCCGACTGCGGACCGGCATGCCGATCGGCGCCAAGGTGACCCTGCGGGGACAGCGGATGTACGACTTCCTCGAGCGCACGATGTCGCTCGCCCTGCCGCGCATCCGTGATTTCCGCGGCATCCCGATGCGCTCGTTCGACGGCCGAGGCAATTTCAGCCTGGGCCTCCGCGAGCAGCTCGTCTACCCCGAGATCGACTACGACAAGATCGACCGGCTGCGCGGGCTCGAGATCAGCATCGTGACGACGGCGAAGACCGATGAGGAGGGGCGCAAGCTCCTGGAACTCCTCGGCATGCCGTTCCAGGCGAATTAAGGAGCATCCCGTGGCCAAGAAGTCGAGCATCGCCCGGTCGAAGCGCCCCGCGCGCTTCGCCGTCCGCGATCACAACCGATGCCAGGTCTGCGGTCGGCCGCGCGGCTACATGCGCCGATTCGCCATGTGCCGCATCTGCTTCCGTGAGCGAGCCCTGCTGGGCCAGCTGCCGGGCGTGACCAAGTCGAGCTGGTAACAGCTCACCATCCTGAGGGCCACCACGTGGTGGTCACCATCAGCGGCAGGCGCCACCCACCGCGAGGCAGGGAGCGAACCACCGCCGAGGAGAAGAACCCGAACCAATGAATGTGACCGACCCGATCGCCGACATGCTGACGCGCATCCGCAACGCCAGCGCGGCACGGCACAAGGACCTGAGCATGCCCTCGTCCAGGGTGAAGCGCGAGATCGCGCGGATCCTGACCGAGGAGGGCTTCATCGACACGTACGAGACCAGCACCGAGGGCATCCAGGAGATGCTCATGCTGCGGCTCAAGTATGTCGAGGGCCGAACGCCGGTCGTGACCGGTCTCAAGCGCATCAGCAAGCCGGGCCTGCGCGTCTACGCGCGCAAGACCGAGATCCCTCGCGTTCTCGGCGGGCTTGGCCTTGCCATCCTCTCAACCTCCCACGGGATCATGACGGGCACCGACGCCCGGAAGCAGAATCTCGGTGGCGAGGTCCTGGCCTACGTCTGGTAAAGGAGCGAACGAAGCATGTCCCGTATCGGACGAATGCCGATCCCGCTCCCGACCGGAGTGGAAGTCACACAGGAAGGGCGGCGTCTGCGCGTCAAGGGCCCGCTGGGCCAGCTCGAGCGCGAGCTGCACCCGGAGATGACCCTCGAGCGCGAGGACGGCACCCTGCGCATCGTGCGACCGACGGACGAGCCGCGCCATCGCGCGCTGCACGGCCTGACCCGCACCCTCGTGAACAACATGGTGACCGGCGTGACGACCGGCTTCACGAAGAACCTGGAGATCAGCGGCGTCGGCTATCGCGCGCAGCTCCAGGGACAGAAGCTGGTCCTGGCGCTCGGCTACTCCCATCCCGTGGAGGTCGATCCGCCGAGCGGTATCGAGTTCCGGGTCGAGACGCCGACGCGCCTCGGTGTCTTTGGCGCCGACAAGGAGCTGGTGGGTCAGACTGCGGCGTACATCCGATCGCAGCGCAAGCCGGAGCCCTACAAGGGCAAGGGCATTCGCTACGCGGGCGAGCAGATCCTGCGCAAGGCCGGCAAGGCCGGCAAGGTCGGAGGCTAGAAAAACGATGACGACGAATACCACGCGCGGGGCGCTGCGCCGCAAGCGTCACAGCCGCATCCGGCTTCGGATCTCCGGCAGCACGGAGCGACCGCGACTGTCGGTCTTCCGCAGCGCGAAATTCATCTATGCCCAGGTGATCGACGACAGCACCGGGCGAACGCTGGCCGCGGCATCGAGCCGCGAGGCCGATCTTGGTGCGTCGACTCCGGTCGACACGGCACGAGCGGTCGGCAAGGCCGTCGCCGAGCGGGCGAAGGCAGCTGGGGTCAGCGCCGTCGTGCTGGACCGCGGCGGTTACCAGTACCACGGGCGGGTCCGCTCGCTCGCCGAGGGCGCCCGCGAGGGCGGCCTCAACCTGTAGCGAGGAGATCCATATGGCACGCATTGATGCGTCCAAACTCAACCTGGAAGAGAAGGTCGTCCAGATCAACCGCGTCGCCAAGGTCGTCCAGGGCGGGCGCCGCTTCAGCTTCAGCGCGGTGGTGGTCGTGGGCGACGGCAATGGCACCGTTGGCGCGGGGCTGGGCAAGGCCGGCGAGGTTCCCGAGGCGATCCGCAAGGGCGTCGAGGATGCCAAGAAGCGCCTGATCAAGGTTCCTCTCGTCGGTTCGACGATCCCGCACGAGGTCCATCGGCACTTCGGCGCCGCCAAGGTGATGCTCAAGCCGGCCAGCCCGGGCACCGGCGTCATTGCCGGCGGGTCCGTGCGGTCGGTGGTCGAGGCCGCCGGCATTAGGGACATCCTGAGCAAGGCCCAGGGGTCGACCAACCCGATCAACGTGGTGCGCGCGGCCATCGAGTGCCTCAGCGCCCTGCGATCCGCGGACGAGATCGCCGCGCTCCGCGGCCGAACGGCCGAGCAGCTGCTCGGCAAGCGCGGAGCCGAGCGTGCCCGCACGCCGCACGAGATTCCGCCACGACGTGAGCCGATGAACAGCGGAGGCGGACGTGGCCGATAAGCGAACGAAGTCGGCCACCGGCCCGATGCTCACGGTGACCTGGACGAAGTCGACGATCGGCCACAAGGCCGCGGCCCGCGGCACGATCCGCGCGCTCGGTCTGCATCGGCTGCATCAGTCGGTTCAGGTCGCCGATACGCCGGTCATGCGGGGCATGCTGCGTCGCGTGGCGTTCCTCATCGAAGTCAGCGAGCCGGCCGGCGCCGCGCAGGAGGATACGAAGTGAAGCTCCACGATCTGCACCCCGCTCCGGGTTCGCGGACGCCGTCACGACGGGTCGGCCGTGGCCATGGCTCCGGGCGTGGCAAGACCGCGGGGCGCGGCACGAAGGGCCAGAAGTCGCGTGCCGGCGGCAACATCCCCGCCTGGTTCGAGGGCGGCCAGACGCCGCTCCACATTCGGACGCCGAAGCTCCATGGCTTCCGCAACCGTGGTCGCGTGGCCTACGCGCCGCTCAACCTGGCGAAGATCGCCGACGCCGAGAAGGGCACGCTGATCACGCCCGACGTGCTCGAGCACGATGGACTGATCCGCGATACGAAACTGCCCGTCAAGGTGCTCGGAGTCGGCGACGCGCCGAAGGGCGTGACGATCCACGCCCACGCCTTCAGCCAGAGTGCTCTCGACAAGCTGACCGCCGCCGGAAGCACCGTGCAGCGGCTGAGCTGGCCGGACAACACGCCGGTCGACGAAGAGGCAGAGGCGAAGGTCGCCGCCGATACCGAGGCCAAGGCGGCGGTGCGGCTCGCGAAGCGCAAGCGGAAGAGCAAGGGCAAGGGTGGGGGCACGCCAGCCGCCGCCGCGGCGGCGAGCGCCGAGCCGGCCGACGAGCCGGCGCCGGCCGAGTCATCCACTGACGACGAGGGCGCAAGCGAAAGCGAGCCTCAGGCTTGATCGAGACGGTCGTCACCGCCTTCCGGGCGCCGGACATCCGGCGCAAGCTGCTCTTCACGCTCGGGATCCTGCTGATCTTCCGGGCGCTGACGAACGTCCCGATTCCGAACGTGAACACGGCGGCGCTGACCGACCTGTTCACGAACAACCCACTGCTCAGCATCCTCAACATCTTCTCCGGAGGTGGGCTGGCGGCTGCATCGGTCATCGGGCTCGGCGTAAACCCGTACATCAACTCGAGCATCGTCATGCAGTTGATGCGGGGCGTGATCCCGGCGCTCGAGGAGCTGAGCCGCGAAGGCGAGTACGGCCGAAACAAGATCAACCAGTACACGCGCATGCTGACCGTGCCCTTCGCCTTCGCGCAGGGCTACGGCATCAGCGTCCTGCTGTCCGCGAACGGCGTCATCCCGGCGAACTCTCTGTTCAGCATCGAGACCCTCAGCCTGCTGCTGAGCTTCACGGCCGGCACCATCCTCCTGATGTGGCTCGGCGAGCTGATCAGCGAGAAGGGCCTGGGCAACGGCATCAGCTTCATCATCTTCGCGGGTATCGTCGGTAGCATCCCGCAGCAGATCGGCCCGATTCTCAGCGGACCGGACTCGCTGGCGCGGCTCATCCCGTTCGTCATCGTGGCGATCGTGGTGGTGGCGGCCGTGGTCTTCATCAACGAGGGCCAGCGCCGCATCCCGGTGCAGTACGCCAGCCGCGTGCGCGGGCGGCGCATGTATCAGGGACAGACGCAGTACCTGCCGCTGAAGGTGACGATGGCCGGCGTGATCCCGATCATCTTCGCGGTCAGCATCCTCCTGTTCCCGGCGCAGATTGCCCAGTACTTCACCGCCAGCGACATCGGCTGGGTGCGCGACACGGCGAACTTCATCGCCACCAACCTCAACGGGCAGAACAACATCCCGCTGTACGGGTCGCTGTACTTCCTGCTCGTCGTGTTCTTCACGTACTTCTACACCGCCTTCCAGTTCCGGCCGGACCAGACGGCGGACTACCTGCGCAAGAACGGCGGCTTCATCCCGGGTATTCGGCCCGGGAAGCCCACCGAGGAGTTCCTGGGTCGGGTGACGAATCGCATCACGCTGGGTGGCGCGCTCTTCCTCGGGACAATCGCGGTGACGCCGTTCATCGTGTCGGCCTTCATCCCCGGCACGAGCAACCTCCAGCTGGGCGGGACCAGCATCCTCATCATGGTGAGCGTTGTGGTCGAGACGATGAAGCAGCTCGAGGCGCAGATGATGATGCGCAACTACGAAGGCTTCATGCGGTGACGGATGAGCCCGTTGCGGACCGCGGTGCCGAACGCCTGATCCTTCTGCTGGTCGGTGCTGTCGGCGCCGGCAAAGGCACTCAGGCCACGATCCTGTCGCGTGAGCTGGGGCTCGTGCACCTGGCATCCGGGAACCTCTTTCGCGCGGCGCTGGCCGCCGGCACCGAGCTGGGCGAGGCCGCGCGCGGGTACATGGAAGCCGGGGAGCTCGTGCCCGACGAGCTCACGATCGCGATGTTCATGGAAGAGCTGGCACGTCCCGCCGCCGATGCCGGCGCCATCCTCGATGGGTTCCCGCGGACGGTCGGACAGGCGCGAGCGCTCGATGACACCCTCGCGGCGGCCGGCGAGCGGATCCGTCGCGTGCTGTACATCGAGGTGCCGACCGACATCCTCGTGCGCCGAGTTGCCGGCCGCTGGATCTGTCCGCAGTGCGGCACCCCGTACCACGAAGACACCGACCCGCCGCGCGAGGCCGGTCGCTGTGACCGCGACGGCACGCCGCTCCGGCAGCGCGACGACGATCGACCCGAGGTCGTCCGCGCCCGCCTGGACAAGCAGGTCCCGCCGATGCTCGCCGTGGTCGAGCACTACGAACGCGCCGGAATCGTCGATCGACTCGATGGCACCCAGCCGATCGAGCGGGTGACCGACGCCATCCTGTCGAGCATCGGCAGCCGATCCGGCCACTGACCCGATGAGCATGCGCACCCCCGGCGCCGTCACGATCAAGCGCCCCTCGGAGATCGACCGCATGCGCGGCGCCGGCGCCATCCTTGCCGGCATCCTCGAAGTGCTGCACGCCGAGCTGCGTGCCGGAGTCACGACCGGCGACCTCGACGCCATCGCCGAGCGAATGATCCGAGACGCCGGCGCGATTCCCTCGTTCAAGGGCTACGGAACGAACCCCCCGTTCCCGGGCTCGATCTGCGCCAGCGTCAACGACGAGGTCGTGCACGGCATCCCGTCGCCTCGGCGGCGGGTGGCGAACGGGGACGTCGTCAGCATCGACATCGGCTGCATCCTCGATGGCTGGCACGCGGACTGTGCCAGGACCTGGATCGTCGGCTCCGCGCCGCGCGAGGTCTCTGACCTGGTCGACGCCACCCGGCGGGGCATGGAGGCCGGCATCGCAGCGGCTCGCCCCGGCCAGCGGCTCGGCGACGTCGGCCATGCCATCGAGTCCGTGGCGCGCGAGCACGGGTACGGCATCGTGCGGCCGTTCGTCGGCCATGGGATCGGACGCTCGATGCACGAGGACCCGCAGGTGCCGAACTACGGCACGCCCGGGCTCGGATTGCAGATCGAGGCGGGGATGTGCTTCGCCATCGAACCGATGTTCAACCTCGGCGGGGACGACGTGTTCGTGGCCGATGACAACTGGACGGTTCGCACCTCCGACGGAAGCCTCTCGGCCCATTTCGAGAACACGATCGCGGTGACGGAAGCCGGTCCCGAGGTACTCACCGAGCGCTAGCTGCGCCCCGGTCGGCGGCTTGCGCCGTCCAGCACGCGCGGGTATACTCTCCGTTCCGTGGGTCGCCCTGTGCGGCGGCCTTTCCGTGTGTAAGTCCCATTGCAATGATTCAACGCTGAACCGAGGGTGCGTGTCGCTTGCCAAAGAAGGATGCCATTGAGGTCGAGGGAGAGGTCGTTCTCCCCCTGCCGAACGCGATGTTCAAGGTGCGCCTGGAGAACGGGCACGAAGTGCTCGCACACATCTCCGGGAAGCTGCGCCAGAACTTCATCCGCATCCTGCCCGGCGACACCGTCCGAGTTGAGCTTTCCCCGTATGACCTCACCCGGGGTCGCATCACGTACAGGATGAGATGAAAGTTTCTGCATCCGTAAAGCCGCGCTGCGAGCGCTGCAAGGTCATCAAGCGCTCCGGTGTGGTGATGGTCATCTGCGTCATTCCCAAGCACAAGCAGCGGCAGGGCTAGGAGGATCGTGGCACGTATCTCCGGCGTCGACCTTCCCCGCGAAAAGCGGGTGATCATCGGCCTTACCTACATCCACGGCATCGGCCCGACCTCGGCCAGCAAGGCCATCGGCGCGGCCAACGTGTCTCCGGACACGCGTGTCCGTGACCTGACCGAGGAGGAGGTCAACCGTCTCCGCGAGGTGGTCGACCGCCAGTTCAAGGTCGAGGGCGATCTTCGACGCGAGGTCAGCCTGAACGTCAAGCGCCTGATGGAGATCGGCTCCTACCGCGGGCTGCGCCATCGGCGCAACCTGCCGGTCCGCGGGCAGCGAACCAAGACCAATGCGCGGCAGCGCCGAGGTCCGAAGAAGACCGTCGGCATCCGCCGCAAGAAGTAACGGGAGTTCCATGGCAGAGCGTAAGCGCGCTCAGCGCGGCAAGAAGCGCGAGCGAAAGAACGTGCCGACGGGGCACGCGCACATCCAGTCGACGTTCAACAACACGATCGTGACGATCACCGACACGACGGGCAACGTCATCAGCTGGGGGAGCGCGGGGCTGGTCGGCTTCAAGGGCTCCCGCAAGAGCACGCCGTACGCGGCCGCCCAGACGGCGGACATCGCCGCCAAGCGCGCGATGGAGAACGGCATGCGCCAGATCGAGGTCTTCGTCAAGGGACCCGGAGGCGGCCGCGAGCAGGCGATTCGCTCGCTCCAGACCGCCGGCCTCGAGGTGACCGCCATCACGGATGTCACTCCCATTCCGCACAACGGCTGCCGACCGCCCAAGCGGCGCCGGGTCTGAGAGGGGACTGAACAACATGGCACGTTACAACGACGCGGTCTGCCGCATCTGCCGTCGCGAAGGGCTGAAGCTCTTCCTGAAGGGCAGCCGATGCTACAGCCGCAAGTGCGCTTTCGAGCGCCGCAGCACACCGCCGGGCATGAACACCATGCGCCGCCGCAAGGTCAGCGAATACGGCCTCCAGCTTCGCGAGAAGCAGAAGGTCCGCAAGAGCTACTCCGTCCTGGAGCGTCAGTTCCGCAACTACTTCGAGAAGGCGGAGCAGCACAACGGCGTCACCGGCGAGAACCTGCTGCGCATGCTCGAGATGCGCCTCGACAACGTCGTCTTCCGGATGGGCTTCGCCTCGAGCCGTGCGCAGGCGCGCCAGCTCGTCAGCCACGGCCATTTCGCGGTGAACGGGCGGCCCACCAACGTTCCCAGCTTCGGCGTCAAGGTCGGAGACCGGGTCGATGTGCGGGACAGCCGCCGAAGTCGCGAGTACTTCAAGATCGCCCCCGAGACGATGAAGTCGGCCCAGATCCCCGAATGGGTCAGCGCCGACCCGTCAAAGCTTTCCGGAACCGTTCTCGCCGAACCGGCGCGCGAGCAGATGCCGCTCGAATTCAACGAGCAGCTCGTCGTCGAGTACTACTCGCGCTAGGAGCCTGATCCTTCTTATGATCGAACTTGAAACCCCCCTGCAGCCCGAGGCGCCCGACCCGCACATCGACGAGGTGCATGCCGAGGGCAACCTGAGCCGCTTCGAAGTCACCCCCCTCCAGGAGGGATACGGGATGACGCTCGGCAACGGCCTGCGTCGCGTCCTGCTCAGCTCGCTGGAAGGCGCCGCCGTCACCAGCGTGCAGATCAACGGCGTCTTCCACGAGTTCAGCACGATCGAGAACGTCAAGGAAGACGTCACCCAGATCGTGCTGAACGTGAAGAAGCTGCGCCTGCGGTCGTTTGCTCGCCACGCTATCACGCTGAAGCTCATGAAGCGCGGCGCCGGGCCGGTCACCGCAGCCGACATCACCGAGTCGGCGGACGTGGAGATCGTGAACCCCGAGCTCGTGCTGCTCACCCTCGATTCGGACTCCGGCTCGATCGAGATGGACCTGACCGTCGAAAACGGCATGGGCTATCGCCCGGCGGAGCACACCGAGGACATGCCGATCGGCGTCGTGCCGGTCGATGCGATCTTCTCCCCGGTGCGTCGCGTGAACTACCAGGTCGAGAAGACCCGTGTCGGCCAGATGACGAACTACGACAAGCTGACGCTCGAGATCGAGACCGACGGCACGACGACCGCGCAGTCGGCCCTGAACCAGGCGGCCGAGATCCTCGTCCGCGAGTTCAACCGCTTCACCGACATTGGCCGACCGTCGGCGGCGGGCAGCGAGGCCGCGGCGCCATCGGCGCCCAGTGCCAATCTCCTGGATGCGCCCATCGAGGAGCTGGATCTGCCGATGCGTGCCTACAACAGCCTCAAGCGCAACAGCATCACGAAGATCGGCCAGGTCCTGTCGCTCAGCGATGACGAGTTCCTGCGCATGCGCAACTTCGGTCAGAAGAGCCTTGATGAGCTCAAGGAGCGCCTGGCGCTTCGTGGCTTCATCGCGCCCGAGGCGACGGCCATGAGCAGCGACGAGTCGGATCTTCCGGCCTCGGCCGAGCTCGACGAGGCCGCCGCCGCCGAGCTGGACCGGGAGTCCTAGACCGATGCCGCACCGGATCGCCGGGCGCAAGCTCAGCCGCACCCACGCGCACCGCGTCTCGATGCTCGGCAACCTTGCCGTCGCGATCATCCGCTACGAGAAGGTGAAGACCACCGAGGCCAAGGCCAAGGAGGTTCGGGGCATGGTGGACGGCATGATCACGCTGGCGAAGCGCGGCGACCTTCACGCGCGCCGTCAGCTCGTGAGCAAGATGCCGCACGAGCCGCTCATCGTCGAGAAGCTCATGTCGGAGCTGGCCGAGAAGTACGCCGACCGAACGTCCGGCTACACGCGCATCGTCAAGCTGGGGCAGCGTCTTGGTGACTCTGCCCCGATCGTCCAAATCGAGCTTGTCTGAGGACGGGCAATTCAATACCGGTCGGGCCGATGACCGCCGACGCGCAACGTGTGCTGCGAGCAGTCGTCGAGTACGACGGAACGGCCTTTGCCGGCTCGCAGGTCCAGCCGAACGCTCGGACGGTGCAGGGGGAGTTGGAGAAGGCGCTTAACAGGCTGATCGGCAAGCGGATCGACGTCCGTCTTGCCGGGCGAACCGATGCCGGGGTGCATGCCACCGGCCAGGTCGCGGCATTCTCGTGTCCGCGGGATCTCCCGCGCGATGTCGGGCTGCCGGAGCTGCAGCGACGGCTGAATGC
>JAGXHP010000041.1 GCA_024636135.1 Chloroflexota bacterium | reverse complement strand
CCTGGAGCGTTTTTTGTTATCGGACAGCGGAACCCTCGCCGCGTCGAACCCCTCGACGTGACGAGCCTCTCCCGGAGGATCCGCAGGAGGACGAGGGGGCATCATCATGAACACCAAGCCCGTCTACCTCACGGCGGAGGGACTCGCCAAGCTCAAGGTTGAGCTTCACGAGCTCGTGACCGTCGACCGACCCCGCATCGCCGCCCGCATCCACGAGGCGAAGCTCGATGGCGACCTCAGCGAGAACGCCGAGTACGAGGACGCCAAGCAGGAGCAGTCGTTCCTCGAAGGCCGCATTGCGACGCTCGAGCTCCAGCTGCGCAACGCCGCGGTCATCGAGAAGGCCAACGGCGACAGCGTCGGCATCGGCTCGAAGGTTGTCATCAAGGGGACGGACGGCGAGGAGACGTTCACGATCGTCGGCTCGGCCGAGGCCGCGCCCCGCGACGGCCGAATCAGCAACGAATCGCCGGTGGGTGCCGCGCTGATGGGCCACAAGAAGGGCGACACCGTGACCGTGCATGCCCCGGCCGGCCCGATCGAGTACACGCTCGTCCGTATCGGCTGACGATCGGTGTTCTGGGCTGACGAGCTCGCCGCGGCGGCTACCGGCCCGCAGGTCGTCAACGACTCCAAGACGCCATCGGGCACCGTCCACGTCGGCAGCCTGCGTGGTCCGGTGATCGTCGACACCATCGCCCGCGCCATGCGCGACGCCGATGTCCCCGTCGAGCTGCGCTACGGCGTGGACGACCTCGACCCCATGGACGCGCAGGCCCTCCTGACACCCGACGCCATCGAGCGCTTCATGGGCGTGCCACTTGCGCACGTGCCCGATCCGGCGGGGGAGTGCCACGACTCCTATGCCCGCCACTTCGCCGGGGTCTTCATCGACACGTTCGACGGCCTCGGCATCCGGCCCGACATCTACTACTGGATGAGCGAGATCTACGGTTCGGGTGCCATGGACCCCTTCATCCGGCGGGCGCTGGACGGGGCCGCGGTCATCCGCGACATCTATCGGCGGGTGGCGAAGGTCAACCATCCCGACGACTGGCATCCGCTCTACGTGATCTGCGAGTCGTGCGGACGAATCGGCACGACCATCGTCACCGGCTGGGACGGCGAGCGGGTGCGCTATGAGTGCCGCCCGGACCTCGTGACCTGGGCGACCGGCTGCGGCCACTCCGGCGAGGCGTCGCCGTTCGGCGGACGCGCCAAGCTGCCGTACAACGTCGACTGGGCCGCGAAGTGGGAGCTGTTCGGCGTGACCATCGAGCCTGCCGGCAAGGACCTGTCGACGGCGGGCGGCTCGCGCGACCGCTCCGACGCCATCAGCCGCGAGGTCTTCGGGAACGAGCCGCCCCTCAACGTCCCGTACGAGTTCCTGAACATCGGCGGGAAGAAGATGTCGACCTCCAAGGGCCTCGGCGCCTCGGCGGCCGACATCGTCGACGTCATCCCGCCCGAGCAGCTGCGAACGCTGTTCCTGCGGCCCCGTCCGAATACCGCCATCGAGTTCGACCCGGCTGGCACTGATGCGATCCCGCGCCTGTTCGACGAGTCGGATCGCCTTGCCGCCGCAGCGGGCGGGACGGAGGTGCGCGGCGAGCTGCCGGCCGACCACGAGCGGGTGTTCCGGTACAGCCTGGTCGAGCCCGATGCCGTCGTGGCCGCCGAGGCTGCCGCCTACCGGCCGGCGTTCAGTCACCTTGCGCTGCTCGAGCAGATCCCCGGCGTCAACGTGATGGAGCGCGTGACGGCCGAAAAGGGCGGCGAGCTGACACCTCGCGAGGTCTCGATCGTCGACGAGCGCATCGCGGCCGCCCGGGCCTGGCTGGAGGCGTACGCGCCGGAGGCGGCGCGCATCGCCGTGCGCGACAACCTCCCGGATGAGGCGTCCGCGCTCAGCGACGCGCAGCGCGCATACCTCGCCCGCCTGGACGAGGCGGCGGTCGCCGCCAGCCCGACCTCGGGCGAGGCATGGCAGGCCCTGATCTTCGGGACGGCCAAGGAGCTCGGCCTGTCGGCGGGCGACGCGTTCCGGGCCGTCTACCTGGCGTTCCTCGGCCGCACGAACGGCCCGCGGGCAGGATGGCTCGTTGCCTCGCTCGACCCTGCCTTTGTCCACCGTCGCCTTGCAGAGGCCGGCGGCTGTGCGGTGGCGTCATGAGCGTGGGTTTCCAGCGCCTCCGCGACGAGCCCGATCTCCTGCGGCGCGGCGCCATCGACAAGGGCGAGGACCCGTCCATCGTCGATCGCGCCGTTGAGCTTGACGAACGGCGCCGCATCCTCCTCGCCGAGAGCGACGCGCTCAAGTCGGAGCGCAACGATGCCAGCAAGCGCATCGGCGAGGCGATCCGGAGCGGCGCCGACCCGAACGGTCGCGATGTCGCGGAGCTCAAGTCGGTCTCGACCGCCGTGGGTGAGCGGATCGACTCCCGGGTGGCGGAGCTGGCGAGCGTCGAGGCCGAGCTCGAGGATGCCATGCTGCGCATCCCGAACCCCGCGGACCCGGATGTGCCGGTCGGGGGCGAAGAGGCGAACCGCGTCGTGCGCACCTGGGGCCAGCCGCGCGACGCCGACGGGCTGCGGCCGCACTGGGAGGTGGCGGATGCGCTGGGCCTCATCGACCTCGCGCGCGGCGCCAAGATCGCGGGATCGGGATTCCCGGTGTACGTCGGAGATGGATCGGCCCTCCAGCGCGCGCTGATCAGCTGGTTCCTCGACGTGCATACGCGCGAGAACGGCATGACCGAGATCTGGCCGCCCGCGGTCGTGAACGCCGACAGCGCACGCGGCACGGGGCAGATCCCGGACAAGGAAGACCAGATGTACGTGGTCACCCGCGACGACCTGTACCTGGTTCCGACCGCCGAGGTGCCCGTCACGAACCTGCACCGCGACGAGATCATCGAGGCCGATGGTCTGCCGATCCGCTACGCGGCGTACTCTCCCTGCTTCCGCCGCGAGGCCGGCGCGGCGGGCCGCGATACGCGCGGCATCCTGCGCGTCCACCAGTTCGACAAGGTCGAGATGGTCAGCTTCGTCCGCCCCGAGGACTCGAACGCCGAGCTCGAGTGGCTCACCGAACGGGCTGAGCTGCTGCTCCAGCGGCTGGGACTCGCGTACCGCGTGCTGCTCATGAGCACCCGGGAAATGGGCTTCGTTCAGGCCCGCAAGTACGACCTCGAGGTCTGGGCTCCCGGCGCCGAGCGCTGGCTCGAGGTGAGCAGTGTCAGCAACTTCCGCGACTACCAGGCCCGGCGCATGTCGATCCGCCACCGCACCGAGGCGGGGGCCAAGCCCGAGCTCGTGCACACGCTCAACGGATCAGGCCTGGCGCTGCCGCGAACGCTGGCCGCCCTCATCGAGACCCACCAGCAGCCGGATGGCTCGATCGCCGTTCCGGAGCCCCTGCGCGCCTACCTCGGTGGGCGCGAGCTCATCGGCCCGCCGGGCGCCTGATTCCGGTCAACCGCGATCGGATGTGGCTCGCTCACCCTCGTCTCCGTGAGGTGTCCGTGACGAAAGACACCTTGCAGATGCCTCGGGCGAGAGCGCTGAGGCGATACGATAGCCGCCGTCCGGAGGGGTGGCAGAGTGGACGAATGCAGCGGTCTTGAAAACCGCCGTGGCGCAAGCCACCGTGGGTTCGAATCCCACCCCCTCCGCCATCAGGCGGACATGGTTCCCTGGTACGGCCCGGGTCCCGGTCTCGGCCGTGGCCGGTGCACCGCCGGCAGACCGGTGTCGACGCCCCGCGCGCGGCCGGGGAGTACCGCCCGGGACTATCGGGCCATCGTCCGCGGGGACAACCCCTCGATAAGGTGATCGCAGCCGGCACTTCGCCGGGCCTCAACCGCCGAGGAGCCGTCTCCTGTGACGATGAACCGAGCCCTGGACCGGGCGCGTCGGCGCCCCGTGGTCTTCATGCTCGTGTATGGCGCATTTCTGGTGCTGATCGGCATCACGGCGACCGCCCAGGCCGTCTTGACGACGTCACACCTCGAGAATTCGGTGCTCTCCTCCGTCACCGCCGCCGACCGCGCGGTCGTCGGGACGTTCGTCGAGGCATTCCTCGAGGAGCGCGACCTCTCGCCGGATGAGGCTCCGACGAGCCGCTACCAGTTGCTGGAGGAAAAGCTCGCTGACGTTCTGGCGAGCAGCGACTTCGAAGGCTCGCACCTGTTGAGCGTGGCGGTGGTCGACCCGGATCGCCGCGTCCTGTTCGGCTCGACCCCAGGTCTCCGCGGCCTCGTCCTGCCGTCGGATCCGGAACTCAGCAAGGTGCTGCGTGGCAAGCCGGATGCGCTGCTCGGTGTGGCAGCCGATGGTGACTGGAGCACGGGAGCAGCCGGTCAGGATGTCATTCGCGAGTACCTGCCGCTCACGACTGTCGATGACACTGGTGCAGAGGCGACACTCGGCGCGGTGCTCGTGGCCCGCGACGCGGAGCCGATCATCGAGCGTCTCGAGGGCGCGCGGCTCGATGTCGTCCTCACCACGATCTCTGCCGCGACGGTGGTGGCGATCCTCATGTTCTTCATATTCCGCGGCGCGCAGGCGCGGATCAGCCGCCAGACGGTCGCCCTTGTCGAGGCCGCTCGCAACGATCCGGTCACCGGTCTGTTCAACCATGGCACGGTTGTCGAGGGACTGTCTGAAGCCCTCGAGGCGGCCAAGGCGGGCGAGGGTCTGCTCTCGGTCGCACTACTCGACCTCGACAATTTCACCCTCACCAACGAGGTGCACGGGCACCCGGCCGGCGACGAGGTTCTGCGTCGCCTTGGCGCCGGTCTCCGCGACGCCATCGAGGACCCGTGGTTCGTCGGTCGATTCGGTCCCGACGAGTTCCTTCTGGTTGCCCCTGCAGCGTCGCCCAGCCGGCTCGAGGGGACGCTGGTGCGCCTCCGCCGCACGATGGCCGAGGAAAGCGTCCAGTTCGGCGAGTCCGAGAAGCTGCCCGTCACCTTCAGCGCGGGCATCGCCGCGTTCCCCGAGCAGGCGGACAACGTGACCGAGCTCCTCTCGTCGGCGACGCTGACGCTGGGCGAGGCCCGCTCATCGGGAGGTGACGCGATCCGCGTCGCCGATCGGACCGCCGATGAGCGGGCCGATGCCCGTGGCTTCGACGTGCTGCACGGCCTGGTGATCGCCGTCGACAACAAGGATCGCTACACGAAACGCCATTCGGAGGACGTCGCGCGCTATGCAGCCTTCATCGCGCGCCGCCTCGGTCTGGACGAGGAGTTCCAGAGCACGATCCGCCTGGCCGGACTGCTCCACGACGTGGGGAAGATCGGCATCCCGGACGGCATCCTGCGCAAGCCCGGTCGCCTGACCGAGACCGAGGCCGACAT
>JAGXHP010000040.1 GCA_024636135.1 Chloroflexota bacterium | reverse complement strand
GTCCACATGTGGGACCCGGGCAACCCGCCGAAGGTGCGCCTCTAGCTCAGGCCGGCCGCCGACCTCGGATCCGACCAGTCCGGCCCGCCCACGCGCGGGACCTCCTGGTTCGCGACGGTGGCGAGGAGATCCGCCACCGTGACCTCCACGCGCAGATCGGAGCAATCCCGCCACGGCCGCAGGTTCGGGTCAAGCTCCGCGATCGGCTCCAGCGCGAATCGGCGCTCGTGGAGCCGGGGGTGCGGCACGATCAGGTCGTGCTCGGTGTCCGTCACGCAGTGCCCGTCGAAGCTGAGGATGTCGAGGTCGATGACGCGCGGCCCCCATCGGCGACGCTGTGGATCCCGACCGAGCGCCAGCTCCAGGCGCTTGAGCTCGTTCAGCAGATCGGTCGGCGAGAAGTCGGTCTGGAGCTCGAGGGCGGCGTTGAGAAACCGCGGCTGGTCCAGCGAGTCGCGTGGCGCGCTGTCATAGAGCGACGAAACGCCGGCGACCAGGCCCATCCCCCGCAGCTCCGCCACCGCGGCGCGAAACGCCACGGCAGGCTCCCCCAGGTTTCCACCAAATCCAATAAAGGCGCGCACAGTGCCCGCACTCTAGCCGATTCTCGGTAATCGTCTGATAATCGCGGGACGCTACGGTCGATTGCACCGAAGCGCTCGCCGCGGGGGGCGCGACGACGGCATCGGGAGTCTCTGCGCCCCTCAAGGAGACCGGTGGATTGTCGGACATCACCTACGCCTATCCCCTGATTCTCAACAAGGTCGCTTCCCCGCACTACGCGACGCCAACCCTGCGTCGGCCGCGCCTGCTCGAGTGGTTGAACGCCGCCTCGGAGTGCCGCGCCGCGGTCATTGCCGCGGACGCCGGGTACGGGAAGACGACCCTGCTGTGGCAGTGGGAGCGCGAGGCGAACGTCCCGGTCTACTGGTACAAGCTCGACCGCAGCGACCGGGACTGGACCTTCCACGTCAGCTATCTCATCGAAGCGGTCAGCAAGCGCCACAAGGGCTTCGGGCGGCGGGCGCATTCGATGCTGCAGCAGCTGGGCGGACCGGGATCGGCCCGGCCCGGTGTCGCGGCCTATCTGCTCGCCGATATGCACGACCGGTTGACCGAGCCCTGCACCTTCATCATCGACGACTGGCAGTACGTCAACGCGGCGACCGAGGTGCGTGGACTGTGGAACCAGATCCTCCGCGATGCGCCGCCGACGTGCCGGTTCATCTTTTCCTCCCGCGTGAAGCCGCGGCTCCAGTTCGCACGATTCAAGACGCATGCCGGGTATGCGGAGCTGAGAACCGATGCGCTCCGATTCACGGAATCCGAGATCGACGAACTCTTCCGCGATATCTACAACGACCCACTGGACGCCACGGAGTTGGTGGAGCTCGAGCGTCGAACCGAAGGCTGGGCCGCCTCACTTCAGCTGGTGGAGGTCTCTCTTCGCGCTCGGGCAAACGCGGACGAACGGCGCGGATTCATCCGATCAATAGCCGCGACGAGAGACACCGACCTCTTCGACTTCCTCGCTGAGGAGGTACTCGACCAGCAGCCCGAGGAGATGCGCAACTTCTTGCTGTGCACCTCCATCCTTCAGCAAATCACCCCCGAAGTGGCCGAGCGTCTCGCCGGGGTGCACGATGGGCGGAAGGAGCTGAGCGAACTTGAGCACCGAGGCCTCTTCACTAGTCGACTCGACTCAGACCGGTACCGGTATCACAACCTATTTCGAGAATTCCTCGAGCGTCGCCTCACGAGTGAGAGATCGGAGGCGGAGGTCATCGGACTCCACATCCATGCCGCGTCCTATTTCGAGACTACCCAGCAGTGGCCGGAAGCTATCCACCACTACCTGTCTGCACGTCTGCATCGCCAGGCAGCGCGCTTGGTGGCGAAGCACGGGGAAGACGTAGTAGCCGACGGCCGAATTGGCCTTGTGGACGAGTGGATCCGAAGACTGCCTCATGAGTCCATCAAACAGAACGCCCGACTCAGTCTCCTGTTCGGAGAGACCTGTGGGATGCGCGGGGACTGGACTCAGGCGCTCGAGTCTCTCGAGAGGGCCCGGGCATTCTTCCACAAGAAGGGCGATCGTCGACTTGAGGCTCTGGCGTGCCTCAAGCTAAGTTCGGTTCATACCAACTTCGGGGACGCGGACGCATCGGCTTCTACGGCCGAAGCTGGTGTGGAGCTCGCACCAGCAGATGCGGTCGGGACGCGCCTCCGACTCGAGGGCAACCTTGCGATAACGAGGCTATGGCGGGATCACTCGCTCGAGGCGGTTGTCCGCGAATGCCAGAGGATCGCAGTTGAAGCCGGAAGCCGTGGCCTCGATCACTTTGCCGCCATTGCCCATCACAATGCCGGCGCGCTCCAGCTCAGGATGGGTTTGGTCCGCGATGCCGTGGCAAATCTGGAGAGGGCAGCCCAGTTCTGGTCAGGGACGCCGACTAATCCATTCGCCGACAACGCGGAGCTCGTAGCCGCGTTGCTCGCTGACGGCAAAGTCGAGCGTGCAAGGACAACCGCAGCCGAGGCCTGCGAACGCACCCGCCCGTGGCCGAGGCCGCATGCCGATGCCTTGTTCGGCCAGGCGGGTGTGCTGATACACGATGGCCGCTTCAGTCAAGCCGTGGACACGCTGCGTCAGTCGACCCAGGACCAGACCGTGCTCGGGGCTGGCAACGGCCCGGCCCACGCACGCCTGATCGAAGCTTTGTTCTTGGCGGGCGCACCGGCCGCTGAGATCCACGATGTCTACGGTCGCCTTCAGGACGGGCCTTTGGACTCCCGCTATGCCGGGGAGATTGCCCCCGCGCTGGCGATAGCCACTCACCTGGAACCTGGGTGCCGGGGACAGTGCACATTGGGGGAGAAGGATCCCGCAAAGGTCGACGCTTCAGGCGGTAGATTGCTAGTGGCCACCGCCGCCGTGAAGCTCGGCGTCTTGCTGCTCGAACACGGATCAACTCGGGAGATCAGACGAGCGTGGCAGACACTCCAGCAAGCCCGCGAGCTCGGCCTCCTCGGTGGACTCCGATGGTGGACACGCTATTACGCGAGTAGCGCGTCCACCGCGCTCACGGTGCCGTACGGCATCGACTTGCTGGAAGACTTGCTGGAGGTCGATCCGGAGGGTTGGCGAAAGCCCATCCTCGAGCTGATACCGGCCCTCAGCGGGACCCAGCGGTCCACCGTCCTAGCTGCTCTCGCACGCTATGCGAATAAGAGTATGGTCGCGGCCCTGGGAGAGATCGCGGGCCAAGACGTCGCTGAGCTCCGGCGATCGCTGCAGGTGAGCCAGGCCGCTCGGCTGTTCCTGAGGACGATGGGGGGCGTCAGCCTTCGCCGGGGGTCTTGGGACGGGTCGCAGATCGGAATCGAGAAGCGGCGAGTCAAGGGACTCCTGGGCGTGCTTGCGGCGCATGCCCATACAACCCTTACCCGCGATATGGCGCTCGACCTGTTGTGGCCGGATGCAGATGCCGACGCCGCCATCAACAGCCTTAACCAAATGGTCTTCCAGCTCCGCCGTCACATCGATCCTGACTATCGAGCAGGCGCGAGACCCGAGTACATCACGAGTTCGTCTGACGCGGTGGGCCTGTCGCCCGAACTTGTTCGGACTGACATCGACGAGCTGCACCGACTGGATGCTCGCCTCGGCGATGGAAGCTGGAGCGAGCGACAGGCTGTCGCTCGACGGATTACCAAATTGGTTAGGGGCGAGTTCCTCGCGGACCTGAGGTACGAGACCTGGACTTCTCGGCTCCAAGTGCCGGTCCACCAGTTCATTCGGTCCTGCTTGTTGCCCATCGCGGTCGGCTCGGGCACTTCGTACGACAACGACGTGTCACTGAGTGCGGCATCGGCGCTTGTTAGTGTCGATCCCTTCGACGAAGCGGCGACGCTCGCCCTTGCCGACTGCCTGTCCAAGGGCGGCCGCCGCGTTGCCGCACGCGACCTCCTGCTCGAATTCGCGCGGGTGATGGAGGATGAGCTTGGTGACTCACCGCAAGATGACACTGCCACCCCAGCCAAAGGGGCGGGTCAATAAATGTTGGACATCGCTTCCAGTATCGCCTGCGTAGGGCTTGACTCTCCGCGTACGCAACGATATGGTACCGGCATCCGGTAGTACTTTGGTACTCCGGGTGAATCTCGTGGGATGCGACGATCCGGCAGCTGAACTTGGGCACTTGGGCTGGCGGGGAGCAGGTAGTGCAACCGACCGTTCCGCCACGGAGTGTGTCGGTTGTATCAAACTCTACGCAGAAGAGGGCACCTTCTGATGACAGAACTCACCAAAGGCTGGTAGTCCAGCCGACTAGGAGATCAGCACATGCGACGCCTCACAAGGCGGCTCGTCTCGCTGATTCCGACCCTTCTGACGCTCGCGGCTCTAGCCGTCGCTGGAGGCGCAGGCTTCAGAGGTTGGTAGGCGGGAGTGCTAGACTGCCAAGCCGCATGAGCGCGGTTTGAAAATGCTGGATAGCCGAGTCCGTCGCCTAGTTATCGCGACCGCAACCGCCGCAATTGTGACAATTGCGGCGGTTGTTCTCCTATTCCCGTTGGGCGCTCAAATCGGTGGGGCAGCGGGCCTCGTCTTCTGGATCGTGGCGTCGCTCGTGGCTAGCGCACTCCCCGTCCAGCTCCCCCGCGGCACCGTCGTTTCCGTGTCGGCTTCTCCGGTGATCGCCGCATTCCTCCTTGGTGGTCCTCTAGCCGGCGTTGTCGTAGCTGCAATCGGGTCCACCGATGCGCGCGAGATCCGAGGTGAGGTTCCGTGGTATGGAACGATCTTCAATCATGCGGCTATCGTCTTGGCCGTTGCGGCGGCCGCGGTAGTCCATGAAGCGATCCTTACCGCCGGGCCCATTAGTGGCGGTGGAGCCGTGGCATTCTCGTTCGCTGCGGCGCTTGTCGCCGGCGTCGTCTTGTGGATGGTCAACTGGAGCCTGAGCGTTGGTGCGGTTAGCGCTCGCACGGGTGTGTCGATCCGGACGGTCTGGGCCCAAGACGTATCCGGCATTGCGCTGACGATGTTCGGCCTCGTTCCTCTCGCATGGCTAATGGCCCAGGTCTTCCAACTGCCGGACGGAGTCGGTTGGTGGGCGACGGCACTCTTCGCGATCCCGTTGTTCTCCACGCGGGTTGCCTATGCGCGGTACGTGGAGACGAGGCTCCTCTTCGAGGAGACGATCCACGCACTGTCGAAGGCGATCGACGCGCGCGACAACTACACGCGAAACCACTCAACGCGCGTGAGCCGCATCTCCGAGGCAATGGCCCGGGTGATGCGCCTGCCGGAGCCCGAGATCGAGAAGATCACCTGGGCCGCGCTCCTGCACGACGTCGGCAAGATCGGCATCCGCGACCACATCCTCCTGAAGGAGGGGCCGCTGGACAAGGCGGAGCGCACGCTGATGAATCAGCATCCGGAGATCGGCGCCGAGATCGTGGAGCCGGCGACGCAGCTGAAGGGCGAAGCGCCACTCATCCTGGCGCACCACGAGTGGTTCAACGGCTCCGGCTATCCCAAGGGCATCGAGGCACTGGACATCCCGCTCGGCGCGCGAATCATGGGCATCGCGGACGCCTACGAGGCGATGACCAGCTCCCGCCCGTACCGCAAGATCCCGCTGACCCACGAGCAGGCAAGGGAACAGCTCGAGAAGTTCTCCGGTATCCAGTTCGATCCGAAGATCGTGCCGATCCTGTTGGGGCTGGATCGAAGCGTCCTCGACCGCGAGCCGGATCGACCCGACGAGCTCCCGACCATGCTGCGCCGGTCCGGATCGGGCACTGGACCCTCGGACAGCACCCAAGCCGCGGCCACCGCCGAACCGCCAGCGAGGCCCGCCCTGGCCTCGGACGATGTTTCTTAGCACGATCGTCCTTGCGCTGATCATCGGCGCACTGGCGGGGGGAGCCTTCCCGAGAATCGCAGAGCTGGGCCTGCGATGGAGCTACCTCCTGATCGTGGCCTTCCTGCTGCGGGTCGCGGTGGCCATGTCGGGCGGAACCGTGCTTGGCGTGGACCTGCCGGTCGGGCTGCTCTTCCTCACGGCGTACGGGTTCATCTTCGCGTGGCTCTGGGGCAATTGGCGCGTGCCGGGGCTCCAGATCGCCTCGGTCGGCATCGGCGCCAACATGGTGGCGTTGCTCCTCAACCAGGGGCAGATGCCGATCTGGTCGGCCGCCTACTTCAGCGCCGGCTTCACCGAAGCGGAGATCCTCAACGACCCCTTCCACTTCCTCCTTCAGACCGATTCGATCGCCGGATTCGTCGCCGCGGGTGGGCTCTTCGGGGACGTGATCCCGCTCCCCGTGCCGCTGATCCGGGACGTGATCAGCATCGGCGACGTGCTGCTGGCACTCGGAATCTTCTGGACCATCGTCTACTCGATGACCCGCTCCGGGGCACCGACACGGCGCGCCGTGGCCATCGGTTCGGGCGGCGCGCATTCCGCACCGGCCTTCCAGAGCGGGCTGGCCTATGCGCGCGCGTCCGCCATTCCCGCCGATGCCGGCCGCGCGACGGCCGGGGTCGCCGCCCAACGCACCCAGTCGCCGTACCTGCGGCTCTTCCGCAACCGGAATTTCTCGCTCCTGTGGGTCGGGCAGCTCGTCTCGCTGCTCGGCGACAGGATCCACATCATCGCGCTGGGCGCCCTGGTCGCCGGGCGCGGGACCGCGCTCGAGGTGGGCCTGACGTTCGCGGCCACCGCGGTGCCGAGCGTGATTCTCGGCCCCCTGGCCGGCGTGCTGGTCGACCGATGGGACCGCCGACTGACGATGATCTTCTGCGACGTCACCCGGGCCGTGCTGGTACTGACGGTGCCGTTCGCATTCGAGATCCACATCGGGCTCGTGTACCTGGCCGCCTTCCTCATTGCGACGGTGACCCTGCTGTTCCGACCGGCGAAGACGGCCATCGTGCCGGCCATCGTGGGTGACCGCGACCTCGTGACCGCCAACTCGGCGATGTCCGTGCCGGAGACCGCCGCCGATCTGCTGGGCTTCCCCGTGGCGGGGCTCATCGTGACGGCGCTGAGCTCGGTCATCGGCGCTGCCTTCATCCTCGACGCCGGCACGTACGTCGTCTCGGCGGTGCTCATCTGGGCCATGATCGTGCCGCGGCAGCTCGAGGCGCCGTCCGAGCGGCTGTCCATCGGAACCGTGTGGCGCGAGATGCGCGAGGGCTTCGCGTTTCTGTGGGGCGAGGCCGCGCTCCTGTCGAACACCCTGCTCTCGACCATGGCCCAGGTCGCCGTCGGCGCCGAGATCGTGGTCAGCCTGCTGTACGCCCGCGATGTCGTGGATCGGGGCGCCGTGAGCTTCGAGCAGATCTATTCGTTGCTGCTGACGGCGATCGCGGTGGGCAGCGTCACCGCCGGCGTGGCTGTCGGCGCGCTCGGGAATCGGCTGCCCAAGGGACCGCTGGTCATCACAGGCTTCATCGGCATGGGACTGTCACTCATCGTGGCTGGCCTGGTCACCCATCCGATCCTGGCCATCATCGCGTTCTTCTTCACCGGCGCCATGAACATGCTGTTCATCATCCCCACGGTCACCCTCTTCCAGGAGCGGACGCCGCAACGCCTGATGGGACGGGTCGTGTCGAGCCGCCAGGCGCTCGTCTTCGGCTCGATCGCGGCGTCGATGGGCCTGTCCGGCTGGTTGGCCGGCATCCTGGGACCCGCCATGGTCCTGGGGCTGAGCGGCGCGATCTGCGCGGCGGCCGGTGTGATCGGCATCGGCGTGCCCTCGATGCGCGGCGCCCGTTGATGAGTCGATCTGCTACCCTTCGCGCGCCGTGGGACTGATCCTCGACCTGGCGGTCGCGGCCCTCGCGCTCGTCGTCATCGGCTCACTGGCACTCCTGGCCTGGACGCTCGCCGTCGGCGCCACGCGTGCCGTGCGGGACGGGAGGCGCAGGGTCTCGGCGCAGCGCACGACCGTGGCCGGGGCGGAGGACCGCCTCCGATCCAGCGCGGCGCGAGCATCGGCCTCGCTGAGCAGACTCGACGCACGAATCCGATCAATGACACCGGGAGAGCGACCGACGCATGACGACCAGCAGCCAGACGCCGCGTCCTGAGGGCCGATCCGAGCCCGGATATCGCGGCGCGCTTCCCGAGCGCGAGGATCGCCTGGCTCGCAACTGGATCCTCGCCGTGATCGGGATCTTCGTGTTGATCTTCGTCCTGTCGATCGCGGGCATCCCCTCGCGCTTCATCCCAGACCCGACACCCGTTCCGCTGCCCTCCACGCCGACTTCCTCGGGCTCGGTGGAACCCTCGACCTCGGCTTCTCCCTCGGCTTCCGAGTCGGAGTCGGCTTCTCCATCGGCGTCACCCAGCGGGAGCTAGGCAACACGGGGGGCGCCGATCTATCGGTGATTTCGCGCCGAACCTGGCGGACGGGCGCGGATCCGACGACACATCGGCTGTCACATGGCCACGACGGCGACTGGGGGCGTGTTTGGGCCGTCTTGAAGCCGATGTGTCGCTCGTTCGGCGCCTTACTGGGTAGCCGGGCCACGTTTCGCCGATCTATCGGCGCAGGGGCCACGTTCGGCCGATCTATCGAGGCAACCAGGGACGGCGGCGCCGAATCCAGGCCAATCCGTCTCGACCGAGTGGCCGGCCCGTGCGGACCGCCTGCAACACTTCACGCGAGACCGCGGGCAGGACGGACGTCAGCAGCGTGGCGTGCGCAGCATGCACCGCCCGGTTGCGACGGGTGTCCTCGATCAACATCACCAGACGCACGGGACGCTGGTGGCGCCCGGCCAGGTGATCGCGCTTCCGAACGTTGCGCCGATACTGGGCCTGAAAGTCGACGAGCATCCGATCAATCTCCACCGCCACGATCTCGCGCGAGCCGAACAGCACGAGGTCGATGGCCTCGCCGCGCTCCCCGGCCGGCACCTCCAGCGCGACGTTCCAGGACGGGTGGGCCACGGCCCGAATCAGTTCGGCGATACCGAGCTGGCCGGTGTCGCGCAGCGAGGGTCCGCGGCCCGGATAACCCCGGAGCACGACGTCGATCCCGACCGCCTGCGCGACCACGCAGAGCGTCGCCATGGTCGCGCTCGGGTCACCCAGCTCGACGCGCCGCTGGGTGTCGGCGGAGATCCCGGCACGGCGGCTTGCGGCCGACCGCCGGAGACCACGCTCGATTCGCGCCAGCCTGATCTCCTGGCCGATGGCTTCCGCCTGGGCGCGGGCACGCTGGAGCCCGAGGGCACGCGGGGCGGAACGGTCCGCTGATGGCATGCGCCCGATTCTCGCGGCCTGCGATTCGCGGCCGCTTATCGCTGGGTTGGCGATGTATCGGCGTCATGGCGCCGAAAGGGTGATACAGGCGCCGATTCGTCGACGTATCGGTTGGCACGTGGCCCGGACACCCGGTTGAGGGTGAGTTCGGCCACGCCAGAGCCGATATATCGGCCGGGCGGCGCCGAAACCAGCGAACCGGCGCCAAAACGCCGATAGATCGGCGTCGGGCCGGCCGAGGTATCCCAACCGGGGCCGGTTGTACGCAATGCGGACGGCTGGCATACTCCCCGGACGCCATCGCCCAGCGTGAAAGACCGCTCGGGACAACGGGGCATCGGGGGCATCGGAGGGAACTTCCAACGTGGCCGAAACGAAGCGGTCGGTGCTCGTCGTCGACGACGACGGCGACATCCGAAGCCTGCTCAAGGACCTCCTGGTCGAGGAGGGCTACGCCGTGCGCCTCGCCCCGAGCGGGGCCGATGCGGTCGAGGCCATCACCAAGAACCTTCCCGACCTCGTGATGATGGACGTCAAGCTGCCCGATCAGGACGGGATTGCGCTCCTCAAGCAGCTCAAGCGTGAGCACGACGAGCTCGAGGTCATCGTGATGACCGCGTTCGGCGGCTCGTCCACGGCCATCAAGGCGATGGAGCACGGCGCGTACGACTACGTCACGAAGCCGTTCGAGATCGACGACCTCCTGGCCACCCTCAAGCGCGTCTTCGAGCACGCCGACATGAGCAACGAGGTCAGCGCCCTGCGCCTCGAGCTCGGCAAGCGCGAGGCGGAGCGCGAGCGGATCGTCGGCAGCAGCAAGCCGATGCTCGAGGTCTTCAAGCTCATCGGCAAGGTGGCTCCGTCTGACGCAACCGTGCTGATCACCGGCGAGTCCGGGACCGGCAAGGAGCTCATCGCGGAGGCGCTGCATCGGGCCAGCAAGCGCAACCCGCATCCGCTCGTGAAGGTCAGCTGCGCCGCGCTGCCGGAGTCCCTCCTCGAGACCGAGCTGTTCGGCCACGAGAAGGGCTCGTTCACCGGCGCGATGACGATGCGCAAGGGCCGATTCGAGAGCGCCAACAAGGGCACGATCTTCCTCGACGAGATCGGCGAGATGACGCTCGGCACCCAGACGAAGCTGCTGCGCATCCTCCAGGAGCGGGAGTTCGAGCGCATCGGCTCCAACACGCCGATCAAGATCGACATCCGCGTCATCACCGCCACGAACCGCAACCTCGTTGATGAGGTGCGCAAGAGCAAGTTCCGCGAGGACCTCTACTACCGCCTCAACGTCATCCACATCCACATGCCCCCGCTGCGCGAACGCAAGGACGACATCCCGCTGCTGGTCGAGCACTTCCTCGTGAAGTTCCGCCACACGCCGGGTGCCATTCCCACATCCATCAGCGAGGATGCGCTCCAGCGCCTGGTCGACCACGACTGGCCGGGCAACGTGCGCGAGCTCGAGAACGCCATCGAGCGGGCCGTGGTGCTGTCGCGGGGCAACCCGATCACCGCGGACCACCTGCCATTCGGCGACTCGCAGGACCGCTCGCGGCTGGCCGAGCGACGCACGAAGCTCGACAAGGATGCGGAAACGCTCCAGGAACGGCGCGGCCGCCTCGACTCCGACGAGGCCGATGCGGACGCCGCCGATGCGGACGCGGAGCTTGCCGAGCATGCCAACGGCGACAGCTCGTTCAAGTCGCGGGTCGCCACGCTCGAGCGTCAGCTGATCAAGGAGGCGCTCGACCGCGCCGACGGGAACCGGACCAAGGCGGCGGACGAGCTCGGGATCTATCGGCGCCTGCTGTACGCCAAGATCAAGGAGTACGGGCTCGAGGAGTAGATCGACGGGTCCGTGACGCGCGGACCCCGGTGGTATCCTTCTTGCCACAGCACAAGCACGAATCACCACACGAAGGACGTAATTCCTCATGTTCAGCCGCGTGCGAATCGCGATCAGATTCTTCTTCGTGGGGCTTGCCGTCGGCGTGCTCCTGGCTCCCCGGAGCGGGGAGGAGACGCGCCGCCTCGTGCGCGAGAAGGCCGACCGCATCCTCAACGACGTCCTCGATGCTGCCTCGCTCGGCACTGTTGACACCGGCAACGGCGCAGCCGCCGATGCGACCGAGGCCAAGAGCCCGGCGCGTGCATCGGCTCCCCGGACCCGCCGCGCCGCGAATACCGGCTCGGGTGCCACGGCCGGCTGAGCCGGTCGCCCGCTCCTGACCGATGCGCTGGCCGCGATCCCCGCGGCCGCGCGATCCCGCTGACGACGACGCGCCCGCGCGGGAGCGGGCGCGCATGGTCGCCGAGCAGCTCGAGAAACGTGGCATCACCGACCCCGAGGTGCTCGCCGCACTCGGCACGGTGGAGCGGCATCGCTTCGTCGATGACGCACAGCCGTACGGCGACCACGCCCTGCCGCTCGGTGCGGGGCAGACGATCTCCCAGCCGTACGTCGTCGCGCTGATGACCTCGGCCGCCCGGCCCGAATCAGGATGGCGGGGAGCATCGGTGCTCGAGGTGGGGACTGGATCGGGCTACCAGGCGGCCGTGCTGGCCGAGCTTGGGGCGAGCGTCGTCAGCATCGAGCGTCACGCCTCCCTTGCCGCGGAGGCGCGCCGGCGACTACAGGCCACCGGTTTCGCGGAACGCGTCGAGGTGGTCATCGGTGATGGGACACTGGGTTGGCCGGCTCGCGCACCGTATCGGGCCATTCTCGTCACGGCCGGCGGCCCGAAGGTCCCGCAGCCGCTCCTCGACCAGCTCGAGGCCGATGGCGGGAGACTCGTCATGCCGATCGGGGAGCGCGAGCACCAGCAGCTCACCCAGGTCGATCGTTGGGGGGAGGAATTCCGCAGCCGGGATCTCGGCGCGGTGGTGTTCGTGCCGCTCATCGGCGAGCATGGTCACTCGGCGACCTAGCGTCTGGCATGGGGCGTGCATCTCACGTCCCGACGCCCATCTCCTTCACGGAGGACTTTCAAATGACCCACGACCGACGCACCGATCCGGTGGATCCCGTCGATAACGAAACCCGAGTCGTCGAGCGACAGACCTACGTCGAGCGCGAACGACCCGTTGCCGATCCGACTCCGGCCCAGCCGGCCGGGTCACAGGTGAATCTCAACTCAGGACAGGCCGCAGACGTCGAGCCCGGCGGGGCCGGGCCGCTGTACTACGTGCGACGCGTGCTCTCGCTCCTGTTCGGCGTCCTTGCCGTCCTCCTGGGGCTGCGCATCCTCATGCTGCTGCTCGTGGCGAACCAGCAGAACGCAATCGTGGACTTCGTCTACGGCGCGACCGAGCCGTTCGTGGCGCCGTTCCGCGGCATCTTCCAGTTCAACGAGGTGCGAGCGGGAGACGCGACGCTGGACATAGCGGCGCTCGTGGCGCTGATCGGCTGGCTGCTGGTCTACCTGCTGCTCATGGCGGTCCTGCGCCTCGGAGATCGCGACCGGGTCTAGGGGGCGGGCGCTGGCAGGCGCGGAGTATATCCGTATATACGCGGCAGACGGGAGACCTCTCGAGCTGTCTCTGGCGGCAACCGACCGCGGGAGTATCATGGCGCCGGAGCTCCATCCAGCTCGGAGGGCGTCCTCGGGGAGAGATCCATGCGCAGGCAATCTTGGTTTCACCGACCGGCGTCCGTCGTCCCGATCGTCGTTGCCCTGATCGCGATAGCCGCACTCCCGACTGGCACCCTGGGAACCGGCACTCCCACCACTCTCGCCCCGGTCGCTGACGCCTACGTGACCTCCGCGAAAGCCACCAAGAACTATGGAACGACTGTCGATCTGCGAGTGCGTGACGGGTCCACCATCATGCGCTCGTATCTCAGGTTCGACCTCGGCACCGAGGCCGTGACCGGCGCCACACTCCGGCTATGGGTCACCGACGCGAGCGTGGACGGAGGGAATATCTATCTCACCGACCCTGGATGGGCGGAGCGGACGATCACCTGGGCGAGCGCGCCGGCAGCCGGTACACGGGTCGGGTCATTTGGCCCGGTTTCCACCGGTACCTGGGCCGAAATGGCGATCGACACCACCACGCTCTCGGGCGGCGTGCTCAGCCTGATGATTCAGAGCAGCAGCACGAACCGCGCGGCGTACGGCAGCCGGGAGTCGACCACTCCGCCGCAGCTGCTGGTCACGACCGGGCTACCGGCAACACCGTCACCGACGCCCACCTCACCACCGGACCCGAATCCGACGCCCACGCTCACGCTCACGCCGACGCCCACGCCCACGCCCACGCTTACGCCCACGCTCACGCTCACGCCCACTCCCACTCCCACTCCCACTCCCACTCCCACTCCAACTCCCGGTG
>JAGXHP010000039.1 GCA_024636135.1 Chloroflexota bacterium | reverse complement strand
GGATCGTGTTCGGAATCGAGGATGCGGGAGAGGACCTCGTCGCGATCTTCCACTCGCACACGGCCTCGCCGGCGGTGCCGTCGGCCACCGACCGCCGCACGGCACAGTACCCCGAGGCGTTCTACGTTCTCGCGACGCTCGTCGACCGCGATGCCGATGCGCCGACGGCGCTGCGCGCCTGGCGAATTCGCGACGGCGTGAGCAGCGAAGTGGCGCTGCGCGTGGTCGAAGCGGTCAGCAGCTGACGATCGACTCGTCGACATGCCACGGCGGACCGCGCTGGCCGCAGCGGCGCGCGAATGGCTGGCGTGATGGCGAACATCCAAAGGTCCATGGCGCGCTTCACGGCGTGCCGCGCACGGCAGGCCGTCTCCAGCATCAGGCCGTCGGAGTACCGTTTGCAATGCCCTCATTCGGTTAGGCTTCGGTCATGACCCCTTCGGCTGAGTTCACGCCCGCGACGCATCGGCGACGGCTGGCAGGAGCGGCTGCCGCGGCCCGTGATCGCGGGCTTGATGCGCTGCTCATCACGCCGTCGCCCGATTACGCCTACCTGCTCGGGTACGGGGCTCCCGCGCTCGAACGCCTGACATGCCTGGTGGTACCGGCCGAGGGCGAGGTGACCCTGATCCTGCCCCGGCTCGAGGAGCCTTTGGCGCGACACGAGCTGGGGGAGCTGGCCGACGAGGTGGAGCTGATCCCCTGGGACGAGACGGATGACCCGATCCGGCTGGTCCGCCAGTATCTCGACGGCGCACTGCGCGTCGGCCTGCAGGATCAGATGTGGGCAAGGTTCGTCCTTCGCCTGCGAGCCGCGCTCGATCCCGCCGAGCTCGTCGAGGCCGGGCCGGCGATGAGCGCCATGCGCCGGATCAAGGACGCCGACGAGGTCGAGCGCCTTGGCGCGGCCGCGGCGGCGGCGGACGCCGCCATGTCGGCAATCACCTCCGAGCGGCTGTCGGGTCGGACCGAGATCGACGTCAGCAGGCGGATCCGCGAGCTGCTCATCGAGGCGGGCCACGAGGCGGCGGGTTTCGCGATCGTGGCATCCGGACCGAACTCGGCCAGCCCCCACCACGTCCCGGGAAGCCGCATGATCGAACCCGGGGACGCGATCGTGCTCGATATCGGTGGAAGCCGCGCGGGCTACGCCAGCGATACGTCACGCACCGCGTTCGTGGGGGAGCCGCCAGCCGAGGTCGCCGCGCTGTATGGCGTGCTCCGCGAGGCGCAGGCCGCCGCGTGCCTTGCGGTGCAGCCCGGCGTGGCGTGCAGCGAGATCGACGCCACGGCACGCCGGATCATCGATGACGCCGGGTACGGCGACGCGTTCATCCATCGCACCGGTCATGGGATCGGCATGGAGACCCACGAGGAGCCGTACCTCGTGGCGTCCAACCCCGATCCGCTGGTCGCCGGCAATGCCTTCAGCATCGAGCCCGGGATCTACCTGTCCGGCCGCTGGGGAGCCCGGATCGAGGACATCGTGGTATGCACCGAGTCGGGTGGCACTCGCCTCAATACCACATCCACGGAGCTGATCGAGGTCGAGTGAGCTAGCCCCGATCGCGGTGGGAGTTGACGAGCGACACCAGCACCTGGTCGATCGCCGCATTGGCTTCGTGGAACGCCGTGGTGAGGTCCGCCGCTTCGGCCGAACGCCTTCGCAGATGTCCCGTGATGGCGTCCAGCACCGGGGATCGGAAGAAGAGGAACGCCTCAACGGTCTCGGCCAGCGAAAGGCCGGCGCGCGACGCCTCGCCCCCGTAGAGCCCTCCCATCTTCTCGGCCTCGTCGAGGAGGATCTGGCGCTCGGCCCGCTTCGCCGCAGCCACGTACTCGATGACCAGCTGGAACGTCCGCTGGCCCCAGCGGCGGAACTCGTCGCGTTGCTCGGCGCTGAGTCGCGCCTGCCAGGGCTGGCTGGCGTACCCGGTGCGCTGCATGCGCCGATGCAGCTCGCCGGCCATGGTGCGCGCCGAGTCGGGGAGTCGTTCCATTCCGTAGCGATGCCGTCGTGGCGAGTTGATCATCGCCTCGAGGCTCGAGCGCAGGAAACGCCGATGACCGCCAGGAGTCTGGTAGCTCTGGACCTTGCCGGTGTCCGCCCAGCGACGCAGCGTGTCGGGCCCAACACCCACCAGGCGCGATGCCGCGCCCAGCGGCAGCCACGGATCATCGGGGTCGCCGGGCATTGAGGGCGTCGTCACGGTGGCGCTGAACCTGTGGAAATCTATGTCGCAGCGTACGGTACGTGCGGTCGGTGCCGCCGTCAACCGTTGGCGACGCCTACTCCTGGCTGTCGCCGCGGAGCTCGTCCTTGTGCATCATCCCGAGCTCCGCCCACAGGTGGACGAGTGACGCCATCCCATCGCGGAGGTTCCGCAGGCTGATCCATTCGTTCGGCGCGTGGAAGTTGCCGGTTGGGTTGGCGAAACCGACCATCAGCGTCTTGAGGCCGAGGCGTGCGTCCAGGGCCGCAACGACCGGCACCGAGCCACCCGAGCGCTGGAAGAGCGGGGCCTTGCCGAACCCCGCCTCGAGGGCGCGCGATGCCGGTGCGACGCCCGGATGGTCGAGCGGGGTGATCGCCGGTGCGCCGCCGTGCACGACGTGCACCTCGACCTGCACCGATGGCGGGGCGAGGGACTCGATGTGCCGCTTCACCAGCTGCTCGATCTCGCGATAGTCCTGGTCCGGCACGAGGCGTGTCGAGATCTTGGCCGTGGCCCGGGCGGGAATGATCGTCTTGGCGCCGGCGCCGGTGTATCCGCCCGAGATGCCGTTGATGTCGAACGTCGGCCGCGCCGAGAGTCGCTCGAGCAGCGAATGGCCCTGCTCGCCGTCCATGGCGGCCGGGATCCCGGTCTCGTCGGCCCAGGCAGCCTCATCGAACGGCAGCGCCGCGTAGGCCGCACGCTCTTCGCTCGATAGGTCGCGCACGCGGTCATAGAACCCCGGAACGGTGAATCGGCCGGACTCATCGGTCAGCGAGGCCAGGATCCGGACGAGCACGTTGGCGGGGTTGTCGACTCCGCCCCCGTACTGGCCCGAATGCACGTCGTGGCGCGGCCCCTGAACGCGGACCTCCCAGTAGGCGATGCCCCGCAGTCCGTAGCCGATGGCCGGGGTGCCGTCGTCGTCGAACGTATCGCCGTCACTCACCACGCACACATCGGCAGCCAGCAGCTCCGGGTGCTCGTCGATGAACTGTTCGATCGGCTCCGAGCCCACCTCTTCGTCGCCCTCGAAGAAGAAGCGAAGGTTCACCGGCAGGCTGCCGGCCGTCCGCATCCAGGCCTCGACCGCCTTGAGGTGCATGAAGAGCTGGCCCTTGTCATCACCGGATCCCCGGGCGTAGACGCGGCCCTCCTCGTGGCGCGGCTCGAACGGCGGGCGGATCCACTCGTCCAGCGGGTCCGGGGGCTGCACGTCGTAGTGGCAATAGACGAGCACCGTGGGTGCCTCGGCTCCGGCGCCCATCCACTCGCCCGTCACGATCGGATGATGCGAGGTCTCGTGGAGCGTGGGCCGATCGATCTCCAGCCGCGTCAGCTCATCAACGATCCACTGCGCCGTGCGGCGCACATCATCGGCGCATTCGGAGTCGGCCGACACGCTCCGCATGCGCAGGAACTCGTCGAGCTGGGCGAGGTGCTCCGCGTCATGCTCGCGGAGATAAGCGGTTGCCGCGGCCGTGGCAGCGCGGGCGTCAATCTGGCTCGTCATGGGCGGATGATAAGCGGGATGCGCCCGATGCAACCGATTGCCCCGCCACGGCGTCTGGCGAGCCACATGAGGATCCTGCTCTCCGTCGCGCTTGTCCTCGGGATTTCGGTCGTTCCGCTGGAGCGAGCTGCCGCGTGCAGCTGCATGCAGTCGACGCCGGTGGAGGCGGCCGGCTTCGCCGACGCGGCATTCGCCGGAACCGTCGTCGCCCAACGCGACGTCGGCGCCGAGCCCGGCCCCATCGGGCTCCCTCCGCCCATGGGCGCGACGACCGTCTATACGTTCGCCGTCGATGGCGTGGCCAAGGGTCCGATTGCCCTTCGCGTCGACGTGCTCGCAGGCGGCGACGGTGCGGGATGCGGCATGTCGTTCGACGCCGAGCACCGCTGGTTGGTGTTCACCACGATCGCCGACGGCGTTCACACCAGCGGTCTGTGCTCCGGCAACGTCATTCTCGAACCGGGCGTGGCAGCGCCGCTCGAGCTTGCCGCGCCGGTCGACGCTGACGAGAACGCTGACGCCGGACTGCCCGTTCCGGCCGCGGTGATCCTCGCCGCGGTGGCACTCATGGTCGTGGCGTCATGGCTCGCGTTCCGCCGCGGACGAGTTAGCTGAACGCTCCGACCACGAAGCCCCCGAACAGCACCACCGCCGCCGCGGGCACCAGGCTCGCCACCTTCAGGAACGTCGGCCAGCCCGGTCCACCGGCGAACGCGTAGGCCGGGATGGCGATGGGGAACAGCAGGACGGCGAACGACCATCCGATGCGCGCGCGGCCGCTGAGGTCCGGTCGCTCCTGGATGTCGAGCCAGTAGGCGGCGATCACCAGGAACCCGCCCACCGCGAGAACGGCAAAGACGGTCCAGACGACGGGGAGCATGTCGCCGATCCTAGCGGCCGGCGCCGTGATCCGCCGCGAGCAGGTTGCTCGTCGTGAGCTCGGCCGCGGCCGTCGCGGCGCCGCTGCTGCCGATGGCGGCCAGGAACTCGTCCCGCGGCAGCGACACGGTCTGAAGCCGGCCGTCGGCCGTCACCGATGCGGTGCGCGGGACGTTCCGCAGCAGGGCGATCTCGCCGAAGCCCTGGCCTCGCTCAAGCTGCCCGCGATCGGAACCGGCGACGGTCACGGATGCCGTCCCCGAGACCACGATGTGGTACTGGTCACCCGCGTCACCCTCGCGAATCACGATGTCGCCTGCGTCGAAGTGGTGCTCCGTGAGCCGGGATGCCAGGAGCTCGATCGTCGCCATCGGCAATGCCGAGAAGATCGGGTCCTCGCGCAGAACCGCAGCGTACGGTCCGGGTCGGGGAAGGTCGGCGTCGAGGCGGACGAACCGAAGCGCATAGGCCAGCGCAAGCATGGCGAGGGCGGCGCCCAGCGCACCCACCGCGCCCAGCGCGCCAAGGAGGTCGACGAGCGCCGGAGCGGCCAGCGACCCGAGGCCGATGCCCGCGAACACTGTCAGCTCCAGCGCTCCGAGCGCGCGTCCCACGAATCGTGGCCGGAACGCGCGCGGCACCAGCGTGAAGAGGGCGACGTCCTCGACAGCGTTCCCGACGCCGACCACGATGAGCGCGGCGTAGGCCGTCACCGGTGAAGGCACGAGCGCGAGCACGACGAGCGGCACGGCCCACAGCAGCAGGCCCGCGACGAAGCCGCGCGCAAGCCGGTCGACCGTCAGGACGGCGCCGGCCACGAGGCTACCGACCAGCCCTCCCAGTCCGGTGGCCGCGGTGAGCCACCCGACGGCTGCCTCGCCCAGGAGCAGGACATCGAGCGCCAGGACCACTGTGAGAACAGTCAATGCGCCGCGCACGAATGTCTGTGCGAACACCAGCGCGACGACCCCGCCCGGCGGCACGAGCCGCGCCAGATCCGCCGCACCTGCCGCCATGGCCGCGATCGGCGCCGCGCCGTCGGAGTGGTCGACCGCGACGCGCCCGGTCACTTCGAGGCGGGCGATGGCGAGCACCCCGACGCCCACGAAGCCAGCGGCCACGAGAATCGCGGCCGGAACCCCGAACAGCGCGAGCACTGCCCCCGCCAGGACCGGGCCGGCAAGGGCGCCGGCGTTCTCGCCCAGGGCTGCCACGACGTTGGCCGCGGTCAGCTCCGCCGGGGTGCGCACCAGCCAGGGAAGGACGCTGGCCTGGATCGGCCGGTATGCGCCCGACAGCCACGACCCGATCGCCCCGGCACCGATGACCAGCAGCGCCGGCCCACCGCCCAGCGCCACCAGCCCGGCCGCGACGAGGAGCGCGGTCCGGCTGACGACCGTGAGGCGCAGCACGCGCTCCGGCGCACTTCGATCGGTGAGCCCGACGATCGCGGGAGTGACGATCATGGCCGGGAGAGTTCGCGCCACGCCGTACACGGCCACGAGGCCGGCGCCGCCTTCGGCGTACGCGTAGACCAGCAGGGCAATCGTGCCGGCCAGTTCCCCTGCAAGCGACGCCAGCCAACCGGCCTCGATGCGGCGGCAGTGCGCGAGGCGTAGGACGCTGCGGATGGCTTCCATGATCAGCGAGGGTAGGCCGGATCCTCGGTCGTCCGGCGCTGGATGTCGTCCTGCCCGTTGAGCAGGTCGGTCAGGAAGGCCATGGGTCGCCGCGCGGGAAGCTGCGGTTCGATGGGCGGCAGCAACGCACGCACCGCGACGTGGGTACGCTGCTCGAGCTCGGATCGTGCCGCTCGACCCCGGGCTCCCTCCGGCGGGATGGGTGGCCCGAAGCGCACGCTCAGGCGCTTTCGGAACCACAGGTGGGTGGTCCCGACGACGGCGCAGGGCACGACCGGGACGCCCGATCCAATGGCAAAGGCGGCGGCGCCGTCCTCGAACTCGAGAAGGTCACTCTCACGGAAGCCGATCCGGCCCTCGGCGAAGATCCCGAGCACGCCGTTGGCATCGAACACGCGCCGGACCGCTCGCACCGCTGAGGTCAGCGTCGTCATCTCCGGGTGGACCGGGATGACGCCACCGAAGAACGCCATCACCCGGTTCTTGAAGCCGCGGCTGAAATCGGCCTCGCGAGGCCCGAACCACGTGATCCGCGGCTCGAGCGGAAGTGCCGCCATGATCACCAGCGGGTCGAACCCGTTGTGATGATTCGCAACCAGCTGGAACGGTGGGGCCGGCCAGGTGTCGAGCCCGGATACCCGAACGTCGAACAGCATCCGAATCACCGTGCGGTTGACCCACCACATGACCCGATATCTGCCGGTGACCGACACGCTCAGCTCTCGCGGGCCGGTCCTCGCCCGTCGCGTGTTCTCCGTCATGGCGCGGCCCCAATGGCGGCGACAGGTGGTGTGGCATCGTCCCGCCGACGAGGGTCGACACGGGTGAGGGCAATCGCCGACAGGGCCACGAAGACGGCCGCGACTCCCATCGCCGCCCGGGGGCCGGTTCCATCGCCGAACGCCCCGGAAACGAGGTCCTGCACCGGCCCGGCGACGATGATGAAGACAGGCCCGGCCATTGCCGTACCGGCATTGAGGATGCCCATGTAGCGGCCGGCGGTGTGCTTGGGGATGACGTCGGCCATGAGCGCCCAATCGGCCGAGAGGAACACTCCCATCCCGATGCCGAACGGAATCCAGGCCGCCACGGCGACGGCAGGGCTCGGTGCCAGCGCCACGCCCGCCAGCCCGATCCCGGCGATGGCAGCCGCTCCCCAGATCACCGGTCGCCGCCCGAGCCGATCGGAGAGCCGGCCGCCGGGGAGGGCCGCCAGGGCGGTCGAGGCGCCGACGATGGCCGTGGTCAGGAAGACCGTCGCGTCGGCGTCGGCGTCGGAGAGTCCATGGGAGCGTCGGAAGTAGCCGATCGCGATGAGGGTGGCGTTGTAGGCACCAAGGAACAGCAGCCGAACGACGAGCAGCCAGAGGACATCGCGCTCGCCCAGGATGTCGCGTCCCCAGGCTGATCGCGCGACGGCGGTCCAGCCCTGCGTGCGCGGTGGCGCGGTCCGGCCCTCGTCGACCGTGGCGACGAGCAGGACCATGGTCACCAGCTCCACGACGCCGAGCGCCAGGGTGGCGAGCACGAGGTTGTCGACGATGCCGCCGAGCGTCGCGATCCCCACGCCGGCGATGGTCCCAAGGGTCAGCATCAGTCCCATCAGACCGCTGGCCACCCCCACCTGACGCGCCGGGACGAGGTCGGGGACGTATCCCTGGAACGGCCCCTGTGCCAGGTTGGAGCTCACCTGCAGCAGGAAGTAGAAGGCCACCATGGCGATGAAGTCGGAGTTGAACGCGAGGCCGGCCAGGAATACGACGTCGAGCAGGGTGCCCGCCACGATGTACGGCTTGCGACGGCCCCATCGACTGACCGTGTAGTCGCTGATCACGCCGACCGTCGGCTGGATCAGGATCGGCGCCACGGCGCCCACGACCATGATCACCGCCAGCATCGTCCCCTGTGTGTCGCGGCTCACGTCGTCGAGACGGCCCGGGAGGATCGTGATGTTGAGGCCGCCCCAGATGGTCTGGATGCCGAGCCAGTAGATCGACAGCGTCACCAGCTGCGACATCGGAAGCCGGGCGCCAGAGCCTGCACCAGGGGCCGCGATGGACATCGGAGTCCTCCTCGATGCGCACTCTACGCCCGGTGGATCGTCAATCACATGGCTCCGTGGCATCGAGCCGTTGCCATCGTGGGAGATCGGCCTATCCTTCGTCCAGGGAGGGACTGATCCATGCCTGAGCCATGCATCTCATGTCAGCGGGACACCCGCGTCGGCACACGGCTGTTCAGCGCTCGCAAGCGCGGGCGAGACATCGTGACCGGCGAGGAGGGCTTCCTCTGCCATGCCTGTCAGCAAGGCTCCGCGGGACCCGGCGCGCAGTCGACGGCTCCGTTGAGCGGCCGCTACGTGGTCATCAATCTCCAGAATTCGCCGGGACTGTGAGCGCGCTCACATGACGCTGGCGACAGTCTCCGCCTAGAATCCCCGGGTGATCGACCCCGTCGCCCTTGAGATCGGCCCGTTCCAGCTGCACTGGTACGGCATCATCATCGCGAGCGCCGTCCTCATCGGCGGCCTGCTCGGGACGCGGGTGGCGACGTGGCTCGGCGAGGACCCCGACGACGGCTGGTCGATGCTGCTGCCCGTCGTCATCGTCTCGGTCATCGCGGCGCGGATCTACCACGTCGTCCATCTCTGGGACTTCTACCGCGACAATCCCGCCCTGATCCCGCAGATCTGGAACGGGGGCATCGGCATCCCCGGGGCCGTCGCCGGCGGCGCGCTCGCCATCTTCGCCGTCACCCGCATGCGTGGGCTGCACACGGCCCGCTGGCTGGACATCTTCGCGCCGGCGCTGTTGCTCGGCCAGGTCATCGGACGGCTCGGGAACTTCGTGAACCAGGAGCTGTACGGCCCTCCCACGTCGTTGTGCGGGACCGAGTTTCCCCCATGCCTGCCCTTCGGCATCCCGATCGACGCCGCGCACCGCGAGGGCACCCCATGGGGGGCGGCGGCCTTCCCCGTCGAGACCACCAGCTTCGTCCCGCTGTTCGCCTACGAGATGGTGCTGAACCTCATCGGGATGCTGGTCATCCTGTACGTCATCCGCCGCTTCGCGCCGCGGCTCTTCGCGGGCGACGCAGCTCTCATGTACATCATGTGGTACGGCGCCGTCCGCACCCTGCTCGAGACGTATCGGACGGGAAACTGGACGATCCTCGGGTTGCCCACGGCGATGTGGGTCGGCATCCTCGGCTTCGTCCTGGCAGGCGCCTGGCTCATCTATCGCCACCGCCGGGGTTGGGGCTCGCCGATGCTCCGGCCCGCCGAGGACGACGGTGCCGCCGAGCCGATGGCACGGCCGCAGCCCGAGGCGAGCGCTGGCTGAGCCGGTGGGCACCATCCTGCCCGATGTCACGGCCGCGGTGGGTGACACGCCTCTCGTCGCACTCGACCGGCTTGCGCGAGGCTTGACGCCCCGCATCGTCGGCAAGCTCGAGCACATGAACCCCGGCGGTTCGGTGAAGGACCGCATCGCCATCCCGATGATCGAGGCGGCCGAGGCGGCAGGCTTGCTGAGGCCGGGCGGCGTCATCGTCGAACCGACGAGCGGCAACACCGGGGTCGGCCTGGCCCAGGCCGCCGCCGTGAAGGGATATCGCTGCATCTTCGTGATGGCTGACAAGCAGTCCGAGGAGAAGCGCGCGCTCCTGCGCGCGTACGGTGCCGAGGTCGTCGTCTGCCCCACGGATGTCGACCCGGATGACGAGCGTTCCTACTACCGCGTCTCGGACCGCCTGGCACGCGAGACGCCGGGGGCATGGAAGCCCGACCAGTATCACAACGACGCCAACCCGGCCGCCCACCACGCGACGACCGGGCCCGAGATCTGGGAGGCCACCGAAGGACGGATCACGCACCTGGTGGTCGCGCTCGGAACCGGGGGCACGGTGTCAGGCACGGGGCGCTATCTCAAGGAGCGGAACCCGCAGATCACGATCGTCGGAGCCGATCCGGCCGGGTCGGTCTACTCCGGCGACACACCGCGCCCGTACCTGACGGAGGGCATCGGCGAGGATTTCTGGCCCGCGACCTACGACGCCGGCGTCTGCGACATCGTCGTGCGCGTCGGCGATCGCGACTCGTTCCTCACCGCCCGCGCCGCCACCGCCCGGGAGGGAATTCTCATGGGGGAGTCGTGCGGAACCGCCCTCTGGGCAGCGCTCCAGGTCGCGCGCGACGTGACCGATGCCGACGCGCTCTTCGTGGTCCTCCTGCCGGACGGTGGCCGTAACTACGTGGCCAAGCTCTACAACGACGATTGGCTCCGCGACCAGCGCATTCTCGGCCCGGACGAGTCACCCGACGACTACGACTGGCGTGCCACGCGTCCTGACGTGGTGCTCGCCGGGGACGCGATTCCTCGTGGTGCCTCTGCCTAGTCGTCCGCATCGCCGCGCCTTGCAGAACCGGCCGGCCTGCTGACGACCATGGCGGCGGGGAGTATCGTTGAGGCTCACCACAGGATCAGGAGCGCACGAGAGTTCATGACGCACGTCGCAGAGCCGCCGGTCACCTCCAGCGGGGATCGGGCCGGGCAGGAGCAGGTCAACCACTGGATCAACGGCGCCCGCGTCGCGGGCACGAGCGGGCGACAGGGGCCAGTCTTCAACCCGGCCACCGGCGATGTCGCACGCCACGTGGACTTCGCGTCGGTGGAGGAAGTCGACGCGGCGGTGGCAGCCGCCAAGGCGGCATCTCCCGGCTGGCGCGCCACGAGCATCAGCAAGCGCACCGAGATCATGTTCCGGATCCGGAACCTGGTCGAGCAGCATCGCGAGGAGATCGCGGCCCACCTGACACGCGAGCACGGCAAGGTCCGCAGCGACGCGCTCGGCGAGGTGGCCCGTGGGCTCGAGAACATCGAGTTCGCGACCGGCATCCCGCACCTGCTCAAGGGCGGGTTCAGCGAGCAGGTGAGCACCGGGATCGACGTCTACCAGATCCGTCAGCCGCTCGGCGTCGTCGCCGGGATCACGCCGTTCAACTTCCCGGCCATGGTGCCGATGTGGATGTTCGCGAACGCCATCGCGTGCGGGAACACCTTCATCCTCAAGCCTTCCGAGAAGGATCCGTCGGCATCGGTCTACATGGCCGAGCTGTGGAAGGAGGCGGGCCTGCCGGATGGCGTCTTCAACGTGGTTCACGGTGACAAGGTGGCGGTGGACCGCATCCTCGAGCATCCGGACATTGCCGCGGTGAGCTTCGTCGGATCGACGCCGATCGCGCGCTACATCAGCGAGACCGGGACGAAGCACGGAAAGCGCGTGCAGGCCCTCGGTGGTGCGAAGAACCATATGGTCGTCCTGCCGGACGCGGACATCGACATGGCCGCCGATGCTGCCGTCTCCGCCGCCTACGGCTCGGCCGGCGAGCGCTGCATGGCGATCAGCGTGGTCGTGGCGGTGGGCGACGTGGCAGACCCGCTTGTCGACGCGATCGAGAAGCGCCTGCCGAAGATCAAGATCGGCCCCGGCCACGAGGAAGGCTCCGAGATGGGGCCGCTCATCACGAAGGAGCACCGCGACAAGGTCGCCTCCTACCTCGAATCCGGGAAGCACCAGGGGGCGACTCTCCGCGTCGACGGGCGCGAGCACGTGCTCTACAACGAGAGCACCGGGTTCTTCCTCGGTGTGAGCTTGCTCGACAACGTGACGCCGGAGATGGAGTGCTATCGGAACGAAATCTTCGGGCCGGTGCTCGAGATCGTGCGGGCGCCCGACTATCCCGAGGCACTGAAGATCGTCAACGAGAACGAGTACGGCAACGGGACGGCCATCTTCACGCGTGACGGTGGCGCCGCGAGGCAGTACCAGTTCGACGTGAACGTCGGAATGGTGGGCTTGAACGTGCCCATCCCCGTGCCGGTGGCGTACTACAGCTTCGGTGGCTGGAAGGCGTCGCTGTTCGGCGACCTCCACATGTACGGCCCCGAGGGGATCCAGTTCTACACGCGCGCCAAGGTCGTCACCGCCCGTTGGCCCGATCCGGGGACGAGCAGCGTCGACCTCGGGTTCCCGCGCACTCGATGAGGGCGCGGGGTACATACGGATATACATTCGGCGACCTGAGACTGTGACCGACCGAATCGAGACGCTCGCCGTCCATGCCGGCGCAGAGCCGGACCCGCACACCGGCGCGGTCGTGCCCGCCATCCAGATGAGCACCACCTTCAAGCAGGACGGCGTCGGCGGACTGCGAGGAGGATTCGAGTACGGACGCAGCGGAAACCCGACACGCCTCGCGCTCGAAGACGCCATCGCCGCACTCGAGGGAGCGACGCATGGGCTTGCCTACGCGTCGGGCCTGGCGGCGACGCAGAACGTCCTCTACCTGCTCGAGCCGGGCGACCGCCTGCTCATGAGCGACGACGTCTACGGCGGCACCTGGCGGCTGGCGGACAAGGTCTGGCGCCGGTATGGGATCGAGACCGATACGATCGACCTGCGCGACGAGCGGGCCGTTGCGGCGGCGCTCGCCGGAGATCGCCCACCGAGCATGGTCTGGATCGAGACGCCATCCAATCCACTGCTCAAGGTCATCGACATCGCCGCCATCGGGCGCATCGCCGCGGACGCTGGCGCGCTGACGGTGGTCGACAACACCTTCGCGACGCCGTACCTGCAGCGTCCACTCGAGCTCGGGGCCGATCTCGTGCTGCACTCGGCCACGAAGTATCTCGGCGGTCATTCGGACGTGATCGGCGGCCTCGTGGCGACCAGGTCCGATGAGCTGGCCGAGCAGCTGCGATTTCATCAGAACGCCGCCGGCGCGGTCCCCAGCCCCTTCGACTGCTTCCTTGTCCTGCGCGGGATTCGGACTCTCGCTGTGCGCATGGATCGAGCCTCTGCCTCCGCGGCGGCCCTTGCCAAGTGGCTCACCGAGCGGTCGGAGGTCTCCGCCGTGCACTATCCCGGACTCCCGGACCATCCGGCGCGCGAGCTGGTTGAGCGCCAGATGCGGCTGCCGGGGGCCATGCTGAGCTTCGAGCTACACGGGGGCGAGGCCCGCGCCCGTGCATTTGCCGCCGCGACGCGCCTGTTCACGCTGGCCGAATCGCTCGGTGCCGTGGAGTCGCTGATCGAGGTGCCGGCGCCGATGACGCATGCCTCCGTCGCGGGATCCGCCCTCGCGGTGCCGCCCAGCCTCGTTCGGCTCAGTGTCGGCATCGAGGCCCTCGAGGATCTGCGCCGCGACCTCGAGGCCGCGTTCGACGCATCCGCGCCATGACCGACCAGCGCATCCGCGACGACGGCCCGACCGAGCTGGTGGAGGGCGCCGAGGGCGAGCTCGTGGAGCGGCTGTCGGGCGGGACGGCGACCCTGCTCCTGGTGTGGCTCATCGGGGTCGGCGGTCTCTCGACGCTGCTCGCGGGCTGGTTCTACTTCTGGATCGTCACGGGCGAGCGCCTTGGTGTCGGGGCGCTGTTCAGTGGCTTCGGCTTCTACACGGCCCTGGCGGGCGCCGCCGGGCCCTGCGTGCTGTGGCTGGCGGGCCGAGCCCAGGGCCACACCCTCGGCTGGTTTTTAGCCACCGGGGTGAAGATTGCGCTGGTCATGGTTGCCATCGTGCTCGTCGTGATCCTGATGGCGGTCCTGGTGCTGGCGGGGGCGCTTCCCGGGATCGGGGCCGTCGCAGCAGCGGGTCTCATGCTGGGCATGGCCGTCGGTCTTGCGCTGGTCTGGGGAGTCGCCACGTGGGGAGCCGATCGCTGGATTGCCCGTGCCCGGGTGCCGGAGCCGGATCAGACGTCGTAGCTTCGCCCCGGCGTGGCGATCTCGACGGTTCCCTCGAAGACCTCCTGGGCCTGGGCCCGGAAGGTCGACACCTCGTCATGGTCGACCGGCAGGTGGGTCAGCACGAGACGCTCGACGCCGCCGAGGCGAGCTGCCTCACCCGCTTCGGCGGGGAGGAGATGGCCCCGCGGCTCGGGAGGCTGGGCATCTTCGTCCAGCGAGCGGAGCGTGGCTTCGCTGAGCAGAAGGTTCGCGCCGTCCGCCAGCTCGTCGAGGCCGCCGCAGGGTCCGGTGTCGGCCGTGTACGAGAGGACGCGGCCGCCCTCGGAGAAGCGAAATCCCCAGCACGGGATGTAGTGCTGCGTCTCGCGTGGCTGGACCTGGATCTTGCCGGCGCGGAAGGTGCTCGATCCGTCGTGCTCGCTGAGCTGGAACGCATCCTCGAAATGGCGTGGCCCGCCGACCCCGCGCGCCAGGTCCAGCAGCTGGTCCGCCGAGCCGGGCGGCATGATGACTCGCAACCGCTCATCGGCCGCCAGGCGCCGCCAGGGATAGACGTAGCGCAGCGTGACGAGGTCGAGCATGTGATCGGCGTGCATGTGGCTCACGATCACGGCATCCAGCTCGTCCGGATGATGGCGCAGCAGGAGCTGCGCGACGATGCCCGGGCCGATGTCGACCAGGACCCGCGAGCCTCCCCCCTCGACGAGGTAGCCGGCACAGGCCTCGCCCGGGTTGGGTCGAGCCGGCGACCGGCCCAACACCGTGAGGCTGAGCGTCATGCGGTGCCTCCGCCCGGTCGAAGCGAGATGGCGGTGTTGGTCTCTTCGGCGCTCAGCGGGGCATCCGGCTCGATCGCGTAGGCATCCGTCATCTACCGCTGCTCGATCGTGACGTAGTCGCGCGCACCGGGACCGACGTACACCTGGCGCGGTCGGCCCAGGCGGGATTCCTTCGAGCCCATCATCTCGCGCCATTGCGCGATCCAGCCCGGGAGACGGCCGATCGCGAAGCTGTTCGTGAACATGTTCGTCGGGAAGCCGATGGCGCGGTAGATGAGCCCCGAGTAGAAGTCGACGTTCGGATACAGCTTGCGGCTGATGAAGTACTCGTCGCGCAGGGCCACGTCCTCCAGCTGCTGGGCGATCTCGAACAGGCGGTCGTCTGCCCCGGTCGCCGCCAGCACGCGCTCCGCGGCGCTCCGGATGATCTTGGCCCGCGGGTCGAAGTTCTTGTAGACCCGGTGGCCGAAGCCGGCCAGCCGGAACGTGTCGTTCGGGTCCTTGGCCTTGTCGACCCACTTCTGAACGTTGCCGCCGTCGGCGACGATGCCCTCCAGCGTTTCGATGACGGCCTCGTTGGCACCGCCATGCAGCGGTCCCCACAGGGCGGAGATGCCGGCACTGATGGAGGCATAGAGGTTGGCGTGCGTGCTCCCCACCAGGCGAACGGTCGATGTCGACGCGTTCTGCTCGTGATCGGCGTGGAGGATGAGGAGAAGGTCGAGCGCCTCGGCGACCGTCGGATCGACGCGATAGTCCTCGCTCGGCACCGCGAACATCATGTGCAGCAGGTTCGAGCTGTAGCCCAGGTCGTTGCGGGGGTACACGTACGGCTGCCCGACGGCCTTCTTGAACGACCAGGCAGCGAGCGTCGGCAGCTTGGCGATCAGGCGGTTGATCGTGACCTCGACGGCATCGGCGTCGAAGATGTTCTGGCTGTCGGGATAGAAGGTGCTCATGCCGACCGTTCCCGAGGCGAGGACCGCCATCGGGTGGGCGTCTGCCGGGAACGAGTCGAAGAAGTGCCGCATCTCCTCGCGGATCAGCGTGTGATGGGTCACCTCGGCCACGAAGTGATCGAGCTGGGACTGGGAGGGCAGGTCACCCCAGATGAGGAGATAGGCCACTTCCAGGAAGCTCGAATGCTCGGCCAGCTGCTCGATCGGATAGCCGCGGTAGCGAAGGACTCCGGCCTCGCCGTCGAGATAGGTAATGGCGCTCGAGCAGGCCCCGGTATTGCCGTAGCCCGGATCCAGGGTAATGAGCCCGGTCTCGGCGCGCAGGGAGCCGATGTCGATCGCGTCATCACCGTCGCTGCCGTGCACGATCGGCAGCTCGATCTGCCGGTCGCCGATGCTCAGCGCTGCAGCGGTCCGGGTGGCGGCGTCGGCCGTCATGCCAGGAGCTCCTCCACCGCGCGGCGCTCCTCGAGCAGCTCGGCGGTGGTTGCCTCGATTCGGGCCCGCGCGAAGTCGTCGTGCTCGATGCCCTGGACGATCTCGAGCTCTCCACCCGGATGGGCCTGCAGCGGGTAGCCGAACACCAGGCCCTCGGGAACGTCATAGCCGCCGTCACGAGGGGCGGGGATCGCCGCGCTGAACGCGTTCCCGCTGGGCTCGGCGATGTTCCGCACGGTGTCGATCACGGCATTGGCGGCGCTGGCCGCGCTCGACTGACCGCGCGCCTTGATGATCGCGGCGCCGCGCTGCTGGACGTTGGTGATGAACTCCCCGCGCAGCCAGGTCTCGTCGTCGATGACGTCCGGCGCCGGCCGACCGCCGATCGTGGCGTGCCAGGCGTCGGGGAACTGCGTCGAGGAATGGTTCCCCCAGATCGCGAGATCGCGGACCGCATCAACCGCGACCCCGGCCCTGGCCGCAAGCTGCGATCGGCCGCGGTTCTCGTCGAGCATCGTCATCGCCATCCAGCGATCCGCCGGCATCCCCTGACGGGCTGCCGCCGCCGAGCCGATCAGCGCATTCGTGTTGCACGGATTCCCGACTACCAGGACGCGGCAGTCATCGGCCCCATGGCGGGCAATGGCCTCGCCCTGGCCGGTGAAGATGCCGCCGTTGATACTGAGGAGGTCCTTGCGCTCCATGCCGTCGCGGCGCGGCACGGCGCCCACCAGCAGCGCCCAATTCGCGCCGGCGAACGCCTCGTCGGTGCTCGACGTGCAGACGATCGAGTCGAGCAAGGGGAACGCGCAGTCGTCGAGCTCCATGCGCACGCCGTCGAGGGCCGGAAGCGCGGCATCCAGCTCGAGCAGACGCAGGTTCACATGGGTCTCGGCACCGAACGCCTGGCCGGAGGCGATGCGGAAGAGGAGGGCGTAGCCGATCTGGCCGGCGGCCCCGGTGACGGCCACCGTGACGGGGGAGTCGGGCATCAGTCTCCTGTCGAAATTGGGTCGATCCTGAGTGTAGCGCAGGCTCAGGAGCCGTCCGGCCGGGGCTCGCCGCGCCGTCCCGCCGCCCAGTCGGCAACGGCCGCCGCCATGGCCGAGAAGGCAATGCGGGGCAGCCACGCGGCGACCTCGGACCGACCCACCCACGCATGGTCGCTCGATTCGAAGTCGAGGGACACCGTGGCCTCGGGGTCGATGGCGCGCGCCCGATACACGGCGGTCACGGCGTTGGCGGGGGCCGAGTGGTACACCCCTGCGAGCGACAGCAGCTCGACGTCGATGCCCGACTCCTCGCGGGTCTCGCGGCGTGCCGCCATCTCGAACGACTCACCGGGGTCGAGGTAGCCCGCGGGAAGGTCCCAGGCACCGTGACCCGGCTCCACCGCCCGGCGCAGGAGGAGCAGTCTCGGCTCGCCTTCGTCGTCGGCCCGCTCCAGCAGGACGGCGGCCGCCGGCTTGGGATTGGCATACCAGCGCCACTGGCAGCGGTCGCACACCAGTGGCTGCTCGCCGACGGTCGCGCAGTGCGGGCAGGCGGGGACGGTCCGGGTCACGGCGCGAGGGTAACAGGAGCACGGTCAGCGGGCGATGAACGCCTCGATCCGCGATCGCAGGTCATCGCGCGCCGCCCGGAACGCGGTCAGCCGCGTCTCATGGTCCCCTTCGGCCAGCGATGGATCGGCGATGCTCCAGTGCTCCTGCCGAACGACACCGGGCATCGTGGGGCACGCCTCGCGTGCCTCGTCGCAGACCGTGATGAGCCACACAAACGCCTGTCCGAGGAACGGCTCCAGGGTCTTGCTCGCCTGGTCCCCGATGTCGATCCCGATCTCGCGCATGACGTCGATTGCCTCGGGACGCACCGTCGTGGCGATCGTTCCCGCGCTCGCCGCATCGAACCGGTCGCCGGCCCAGGCTCGAAGCATGCCCTCGGCCATCTGGCTACGCGCGCTGTTGTGGGTGCACAGGAAGAGCACGCGCTCAAGGTCCCGGGAGCCGTTCATGCTCACGATCGTACGCCGGCCTCCGAGCGGTCGCTGGGGACAGGATGTGGATAACCCGGCCCGGCCGTCCGAACTTCGTGGAAAAGGGGGATGGACGGGTCACGGCAGCGCTGACTATTCTCAGGTTGTCCCGAAGGGGCAGCCAACGGCACCAGCGATTGCATCAACGGTCCGACGGCGGTTCCTTCGGGACACTTCGTTGCGCCGGAGCGGAAGACGCCGAGGCGGATCAGCCCGCGCCGACGTCGCGCTGAAGGCGACGAACGACCTCGGCCGTCTCGTCGTCCGGCCCATGGCCAGGCTCGGACGCGGGACCGGCGAACGTCCCGAACTGACGATCGCCCGCATCGCCGAGGCCCGGAACGATGTACCCGCGCTCGTTGAGGTGGGAGTCGAGCGCGGCGATGTGGATGTCGACGTCGGGATGGGCCGCTGACAGCGTCGCCACGCCCTCCGGGGCGGCGATGAGGCTGACCTGCTTGATCCGGGCGGCTCCCCACTGCTTGAGGATGTCGACCGTCGCGGCGGCCGACCCGCCCGTGGCGAGCATCGGGTCGAGGATCAGGCAGACCTGGACAGTCGCCGCGTCGGGCAGCTTGTTGTAGTACTCGACCGGCTTCAGCGTCCGTTCGTCACGGTACAGGCCGATGTGCCACACCTCGGCGGAAGGCAGCAGCTCGAGCATCGCGTCCACCATGCCGATCCCGGCACGCAGGATGGGGATCAGCCCGACCTTCGGCTCGAGGCGCGCGCCGGTCATCGGCTCGAGGGGCGTCTCGACCCGCTGGGGTCGCGTTGCGAGATCGGCCATCGCCTCGTAGCCGAGCAGCCAGGTGAGCTCGCGCACCAGCTCGCGGAACTTCTTCGGCTCGGTGGCCGTGTCGCGCAGGATGGCGAGCTTGTGCGCCACCAGCGGGTGGTTGCTCAGGTGCACCGAGCTGGTTCGGGCGGGGGTGGACATCGGCGAGATTCTAGTCCGCTCGACCTGCGCACAATGGGCGGATGCGACCCAGGCTCCACCCCCTGCCGATGGCCTTCGGCGCATTCGGGGCGGTGTGGGGAGCGTGGCAGGCGGTCCTTCCCGATCTCGCCGGGCATTACGACCTGACGAGCGGACCGCTCGGCCTGATGCTCACCGCGGGCTTCGCCGTGTCTCTACCGATCATGATCGGTACGGGGTGGCTCATCGACCGCATCGGGTCACAGGTGGGGATCTTCGTGACGTCGGTGGGGCTGGCGGTGGGCCTCGTCACAGTGGGTGCGCTCGGCCCGCTACCGGCCCTGGTCGCGGGCGTGGTCGTGATGGCGGCCGGCAGTGGCGCCTTCGACGTCGCGATCAACGGATCCGCGATGGGTGATGCCGACTGGGGGCGACCTGCTCGGCTCACGCTCCTGCACGCGGCGTTCAGCGGTGGGGGCCTGGTCGGCTCCATCGGGGCGGGGGCCGCCGTGGGAGTCGGCGTCCCGTTCCAGGTCGTCTACCCGGTCATGGGGCTCGGAGTCCTGGCGGCGGGGGTGCTGTCGCTCGGCGGGCATCGCCGGCCCGTCGTGCGCGAAGGCCGGGTCCCGCGCGCCGTCGCGATCGTCATGCTGCCGCTTGCCGCCCTTGCCGGGCTCGCATTCCTGGCCGAGGGATCGATGGAGACATGGTCGGCGATCTACCTGCGCGACACGCTGGGTGCCGCGGCGTTCGTCGGGGCTCTTGGTCCGGGAGCATTTCACGCGGCGATGCTCGTTGGCCGCCTGGTAGGCGCCGGCATCGCGGGATCGCTCGGGGCTGGGGCGACGCTCCTGGCGTCCGGGGGCCTGATCGTGGCGGGGATGGGCGTGGCGCTGGTCGTGCCCTCGCTGCCGGTCGCGATCGGCGCGATGTTCGTCGCGGCGCTCGGCGCCGCGTTCATGGTCCCGGTCGTGATCAGCCTCGCCGGTCGGCGAGCCGGCCCGTATGCCGGTCGAGCGGCGTCGTACGTGCTGTCGCTCGGGTACGCGGGATTCCTCATCGGCCCATTGGCCGTCGGCCTTCTCGGCGAGCTTGCCGGCCTGCGCATCGGCCTGGCGGTGGTTCCGGCGGCGGCCCTGATCGTCATGGTCGTCGCGCGCTCCCGAATCGTGCGCGGATGACCGGCTGGTACGCCGCGTGCGGGGGCAAGGACCGGGATCTACCTCGGCTGGCGGCTTGCTGCTAGGCTATCGGTTCGTGTCTGACCCTTTCGCGCATGGACCGTGTGCCCGCCCGTCGCTCGGATCCGCCACCTGAGGAGGTATGGAGAGCATGGTCTTCGGATCAAAGCGTGACACCAAGCCGGACAGCCTCTCGCGCGAGGATGTGGTCGGGAACCTGTATCCGGATAACCTGACGAGTGAGGTCGACGTGGCACAGTCACCCAGCGAATTCCCCCGTCGCGATGATCGCGGCAACGAGAGCGTCATCGATCCCCATGCCCGGTTCAACGGGAAGTACGTCAGCGACCGCGATCTGCGGATCGAAGGCGAGGCGCAGGGCGAAATCGAGTGCCAGGGGACGCTGATCATCAGCCCGCAGGCGCGCGTTCGCAGCGCGATCAAGGCCCACAACGTGGTGGTCAACGGCGACTACGAGGGCGACGTCGACTGCGGCGGACGCTTCGAGATCGGCTCGACCGGCCGCGTGAAGGGCAACATCAAGACCCAGGTGCTTGTCGTCAAGGAAGGCGCGCACTGGGAGGGCGGCGTCACCATGACGCGAGAGCCCGGTGCCCGCCCCGCTCCGACCGCGGGACAGCCCGGACAGCCTGGGCAGAGCGGAGCGGCCCCCGCAAACCGCGCAAGCGGTGGCAGCATCTTCAGCAAGGGCGAGCGCGAGGGTGGCGAGAAGGGCGGCGCCGAGCAGCGCGAGGGCCAGCCCGCCGGCCAGGGCGGCGGCCAGGGCGGCGGCGGCCAGTAGGCCCGTCGCGACCCGCCCGGAGTGAGCCGCGCCCGACGTCCAGCGACAGCCGCGCCACCCGTGCTGGTGGAGGTTCGACGGGGCGATCGGGTTGAATCCGCGCATCGTGGTGCCGTGGCCGTCGTCGCCCCCGACGGGTCACCCATCGCATCCGTCGGTGATCCGGACCATTTCATCTTCCTGCGCTCGAGCGCCAAGCCCTTCCAGCTCGCCCCATTCGTCGCGTCCGGGCGTTTCGACGAGTACCAGCTTGGTGATGACGCCCTGGCCGTAATGGCCGCCAGTCACAGCGGCGAGGATCAGCACGTTCGGCTCGTGCAGGAGACGCTCCGCCGCGCCGGCCTCACGAGTTCGGTGCTGCAGAACCAGGTCCATGCGCCCTACGACCGGGAGACGGCGCACCGGCTGATCCGCGACGGCGAGCAGCCGACTTCCTTTCGGGGAAACTGCTCCGGCAAGCACGCCGGGATGGTTCTGTTCGCCAAGGCGTCAGGCTGGCCGATCGACAGCTACTGGGACCCCGATCATCCCGTGCAGCGGATGGCGCTCGAGACCGTCTCCGCCCTGTCCGACGTTCCGGTCGAGCAGATCGTCACCGCGACCGATGGCTGTGGCGTCCTCACCTTCGGGATGCCCCTCCGAGGGCTCGCGCTGGCGTTCGCCCGGCTCGCCGACCCATCGGCCGTGGCCGATCCGCCGCTTCGCGCTGCCTTGGTCCGCATCCGGGACGCGATGATCGCCCACCCGGATCTGGTTGCCGGAACCCGCCGGCGAATCGACACGGCGCTGATGCGGGTGGGGGTCGGCACCATCGTTGCGAAGGGCGGCGCAGAGGGCGTCGGCACGGTCGGGCTGCTGCCGTCGGCCGCTGGCGGATGGTCGCCCGCCGGCATCGCGCTCACCATCGAGGATGGGGGGGCCGCGCAGCGCGCGGTGAACGTCGCCACGTGCGAGGCGCTGCGCCAGGCAGGCGCCCTCGACGCCGGTCAGTTAGCCGCGCTCGAGGAGTACGCGAAGCCTCCGATCGAGGATCCGAGGGGCAATCAGTCCGGCGAGATCCGGCCGGCCTTCAGCCTGGGCTAGCGTCCCGCAGGGCCGCGTGGTCACGCGCCGATCGCTCGAACAGCACCAGCGCGAAGAGCACGATCGCGACGCCGGCCAGCGGCACGACCGGTGCGAGCGGCGCGACGACAGCGAGGAGCGCGACCATCGTGACTAGCGCAACGCCGCGAGCCACGAGCAGTCGCCGATGCAGCACCCAGTACGAGACGGCGGAGAATCCGACGAACAGCGCGACACCGGCGCCGAGCGCCGCGATCACCGCGCCCGAGGCGGGCTCGTCGGGGTGCGCCACGAACTCTTCGACCGCGACGGCAAAGCCGACGATGCCGCAGACCAGGGGAAAGTGGCTGAGGCTGAACGCGTCCCGTGCCGCCGCTCCCATTCGCGATGGAGCGGTGGCGGCGATGCCGTGCTCGAGTGCCTCCTGCAGCCATCCGAAATAGGTCCACCACATCAGGCCGGCGACGGCCAGCGACGCCACTGCGACGCCTGCCAGCGGAAGGGTGCGCACGTCGCCCGCCACGGCGGCCCCGGCGACGATGAGGGACTCGCCGATGGCGATGATCACGAAGAGGCCATGTCGTTCGGAGAGGTGCGCCGGGTTGAGGTCCCACTCACGCGCTCGACCCGCAACCAATGCCGCGACGAGGTCGGCAACGACGGCGGCGACCCACAGCGCCGTCCTGGCCGAGGGGTCTGCCAGCGCCCCCATCAGGACGAGGAGCAGCCCGATCATCGAGAAGCCGGCCCAGGCCCAGACACCGCCCTGGCTGGACGTCGAGTCCTCCACCTCGACCCGGATCTGGAGTGCCAGCCCCAGCACCCGGACGAGGAGGTAGGGGATGGCGAACCACAGGGCGTCCGCCTCGAACGCGCCGGGCACTGCCGTCGCCATCACGAATGCGGCCCCGGTCGCCAGAATCGTGACGAGCCGCACGCCGTCATGGGTGGTATCTGCTGGGTTGAGGGTCCACGTGAACTGTGTCCACGCCCACCAGATGAGCCAGAAGAGGAGCAGCGAGTGGAGGATCCCGACTGCGGTCAGATGATGTGCGGTGAGTGCGGTGACCTGAGTGACCGCGAAGACGAAGACCAGGTCGAAGAACAGCTCGACGAAGGTCACCGACTGCGGTTCGCTGGTGTGGAACGATCGGCGCGTCATGCCAGTGCCGTTCGGACCAGCTCGGCGACCCGCACGAGAATCGGCGCCAGCACGATGGCCGGGAGGAAGCTGGCCACGCGGACCGGCTTCAGATCGAGGAGCCGGAGCGCGACCCCCATGAGGATGAGCCCGCCGGCCGCGGTGATGGCGAGGATTGTGACCTGGTCCATCGCCCCCTGAAACAGGCTGGCTCCGGCCGCGATCCCTCCCTGGACGATGAGGATCGTCAGGACCGAGAGGTAGACGCCGGCGCCGAGCGCGGCCGCGAACGCGATTGAGGCCACGCCGTCGAGCAGCGACTTGATCGCCAGCAGTTGGACATCACCCGTCAGTCCGTTTGCCACCGAGCCGAGGATCGTGAGTGGCCCGACGCAGAACACGATGCTGGCGGTCACAAAGCCCTCCGCTATCCGGCTCGGTCGCTCGCCCCGCGAAAGCCGCCGCTGGAACCAGTTGCCCAGCCACTCCAGGCCGTCATGCAGCCTCAGGAACTCGCCGATGACCACGCCGAGCAGGAGCGCGCCGAGGATGGCCAGGTCGTCACCGGGCTGTGCCGCGGGATCGGTGAAGATCGAAATCGCCATGGAGGTGGCAATGGCCAGGGTGAAGAAGGCGAGACCTGTCGTGAGGCTGACCTGCATGCGACCCGACATTCGCGCCCCGAGGAGCAAGCCGATCGATGCGCCGACCAGCACCGTCACCATGTTGAGGAGCGTGCCGGTCAGGAACATTCCCGTAGGGTATGCGAGCATGCAACGCGGCGTACTCGTCCTGGCTTGGCGTCGTCGCGCACCCGGTGGCATGCGGCTCAGGCTCGCCACCGACCCCCAGCCTGGAGGATAGCGTGCGTCTTGTGGCTCTCGGTGACTCGTACACCATCGGCACCGCCGTGTCGGAGGCCGAGCGCTGGCCGAATCAGCTCGCGGAGCGGGTCGACGCCATCGAGATCGCCGGCAACCTGGCCGTCAATGGCTACACGTCAAGGGACCTGATCGAGCGGGAGCTCCCGGAGCTCGCGCCGCTGCGGCCGGATCTCGTGACGCTGCTCATCGGCGTCAACGACACCGTGCAGGGCGTAACCGAACGGCAGTATGCGGCAAACGTGGAGCGCATCCTGGACGAGCTTTTGGCTCTGCTCCCGGCTGACCGGATCCTGTGTGTCGCGACGCCCGACTACACGGTCACGCCCCGGGGATCGGCCTTCGGCGACCCGGAGCAGCAGAGCGCGAGGATCATGCGCGCCAACGAGGTGCTCGGCAAGGCATGCCGCCTGTGGCCCATCAGGTTCGCCGACCGAATCTTCGAGATCAGCCGGCTGGCGGCACACGATCCGTCGCTGATCGCCGATGACGGTCTCCACCCGTCCGGGCTGCAGTACGAGCTCTGGGTGGATTCGGTCGCGCCGCTCGTCCGCGACCTGCTTTCGGGCTGACTCCAGCCGGAGTCTGCGCCGCTGCCCAAAGCCCTTGGGCGCCCATGTCGGTGAGGATGGCGCGCGCCTCATCCATGTCGCGTGTGCCGTCATCCAGCAGACGGCCGGCGTCAAGGAGGGCGAGTCCCAGGTGCAGCGGGAGGTCGAGCTCGCGCCATTCGGCGATGGCCCGGTCAAATGCCCGAACCGCTCCAACGCGGTTCCGCACGGCCAGCAGCCCCGCGGCGAGGGTCGCAGAGGCAGCCCGGATCGTTCGTCCCGACGCGGAGATCTTCTTCAGTGCGCGCAGGGCGGCGGCGGCCCGGTCGGCGTCCCTTTGCCACAGCGCGGCGCGCGTGGCGAGGATCCAGCGCTGCGCCCGCTCAGCGCCGCCGGCCCCATCAGCCGCCTCCACAGCCAGGTCGTGTGCGTCCTCGAAGGAGCCGGCCGCGAAGGCCGCCCACGCTCGCGCGTGGAGGATGCCGGCACTGACCTCGCGATCCAACGTCCGCTCGGACGGTGGCAGGGCTTCGATTGCGTCCAACGGATGGGCATCGCCCTGCAGCGCGTGGATCGTCGCGACCGTAGCGCCGAGGTCAAAGCGGAACTCGCTGCTCAGGGTCCCCGTATCCAGCGCCGCGGCCGTCTCGAGTGCCCAGCCCCAATCCCCGGTGTCGATGGCCGCCGCGCACGCCACGTCCGCCAGCTGACCCACGAGCTCGCCGACCCCCATCGCCCTGGCGAGGTCATACCCTTCGCGGGCGGTGCGGAACGTCGTTCGCGGGTCTTCCGCAACGGAGAGCCACGCGAGGTTGTTGCGTCCTCGGAGCTCCACGGCGAGCGCACCGGAGCGCGCGGCGGCCGTCACGGCTGCGTCGAGGTCGGCAAGGCCATCGGCCTCATGGCCCATCCGGAACCGTGCCGTTCCGCGCGTGATGAGCAGGTCGGCGCCGATGGTCTCCAGCCCGAGACGGGTCGCCGCATCCATGGCGCGCTCGGCCCAGGCAATGCTTGCCTCGTGATCGCCGGTGAGCATCCGCGCCCTCGCCAGCTGCGCGGCAAGCTCCACGGCCGCAGCATCCGCACCAAGGTCGTCGATGGCACCCACGGCATCTTCGAGCTCGCGCAGGGCACTGTCGCTGCGCTGTGACGTGAGCAGTACGCTCGCAAGCTGGGCGCGTGCCCTCGCCACTCGGTCGGGGACGTCGCTGGCCGGCAGCAGGCCGAGAAGTTCCCGAAGGTGGCGCTCCGCGGCTTCGAGGTCACCCGCGGCTCGCGCCGCCGCGGCCGCCTCGTCCAGCAGGATGAGGCGCTGCTCCGGCAGCTGGTTCAGCTCGAGGGCCCGGTTCAGCTGCGTCAGCGCACGCTGCGCGAGATGAAGCCGGACCGCACCGCGGGCCGCCCGGCGCAGCGCTGCAACTGCTCTCCGAGCCACCCGGGGTGCGTCTGCGTGGGTTGGTGCCAGCCGGTGAGCCTCGACGAGGTGGTACGCGAGCGAATCCGCCAGATCGTCCTCGTCCCTCGACTCGAAATGTCGCGCCGCAGCGAGGTGCAGGCGTCTCCGCTCTCCACGCGCGAGCGTCCGATAGGCCACCTCACGCACCAGATCCTGCACGAATTCGAACACGCCGCTGCCGGGCGAGCCGATCTCGTCGTCGACCGACAGGAGCTCGCGGCGAACGAGCGACTCGAGGAGCGCGCGGAGCGCGGTCGCATCGATCGGGACAAGCGCCGCCATCGCGTCCGCGGTAAACCGCCTTCCCAGAAGGCCGGCGGCCAGCAGGACGTTCCGCTCGCGACGCGGAAGCGCGTCGATACGCGCCGCGATCAGGCTGTGGAGGGAGTCGGGAATCGTCAGTCCGGTCGCGCCGCCGCGCGGTTGCGTTGCGTCCCGGTCGCCAAGGATACGGGCGACCTCGACCGCGTAGAGCGGCACGCCGCCAGCCCGCTCGAGGATCTCCTCGACCAGCGGCCCGCTGACGTCGCGACCCGGCGCGGACAGCAGCTCTCGCATCTTCGAGTCTGGCAGGCGGTCGAGATGCATCGCCGTGAAGCTGCCCATCGCGGCCCCCCAGGACGGGCGGCGGTCGAGCAGTTCGGGCCGCGCGAGGCCGAGGATCAGGATCGGGTGATCGCCCGTCCAGGCGGCAAGGTGCTCGATGAAGTCGAGCAGGCTCTCGTCAGCCCACTGCAGATCCTCGAAGACCAGCACAGCCGGGGTCCGCTCGGAGACTCGCTCGAAGAACCGTCGCCACGCGGCGAACAGCTCGTCGCGATCGAAGGCGGCGTCGAGGTCGCCGTCAAGGAGGACACCCAGGCGTGGCTCCATCCATTTCCGCTCTGCTTCGTCTCGCACGATCTCTTCGAGCGCGGAACGCAGCTGGCGTCCGGCGAGCAGTGCGGGCACGTCCTCAGAGACCCGGACACGGCGGCGCACCATCTCGGCCACCGCGGCGAAAGTGATGTCGTCCCCGTACGCGGGGGCGCGGCCCGCGTGCCAGGCGACCTCCTCCGGTGCCGCCTCCAGGCGCTCGCGGAGCTCCCATGCCAGGCGGCTCTTCCCAATTCCGGCGATGCCGGTGACGGACACGAGGCGGCTGTGTCGCTCCCGGGCGACCCCGGCGAAGAGCTCGCGCAGCTCCCGGAGTTCGCGTGTGCGCCCGACGAACGGACCGGAGTGCGTGCTACCCCTGCGGCTGCCCCCTCCGGGTCGGCCGGGCGTGGCGCGGAATGCTCGCAGCTTTGCGGTCCGGCCCTTGAGGGTCAGCGCGCCAACTCGCTTGAACGTGGCCGCACCCTGCGCCAGCTCACGTGTCGGCGCGTCGACCAGCACGCCGCCGGTCGGGGCGCGTCCCTGGAGCCGCGCCGCGACATTGACCAGGTCGCCTGCGACCATTCCCTGGTTCGACGCTCCGGTGCTGACCGCCGCCTCGCCGGTTGTGACCGCCGCCCGCGCGCTGAGGTTCCGGCCCGAGGCGGCGCCTCCGAGACGGCCGACCGCGTCGACCACGGCGAGCGCCGCGGCGACGGCGCGGTCCGGATCATCCTCGTGGGCGATCGGCGCGCCCCAGATGGCCATGACCGCATCGCCGATGAACTTCTCGATGGTTCCGCCGTAGCGAGCGATCACCGAACGTGCGATCTCGAAGTAGCGCGACTGAATGTTGCGCACCTCCTCGGGATCGAGCGACTCGGCGAGCCCGGTGAAGTTCTCGAGGTCCACGAACAGGACCGAGACGCGTCGCCGTTCAGCCTGGGATGGCGGCTCGAGCCGCGTCGTCGGCGCGGCTTCCCCCTCCAGGCCGACGAGCGAGCTGCCACAGGATATGCAGAAACGCATTGACGGACTCGTCGGCGCGTGGCAGTGAGGGCAGGCTGATCCGAAACGGCTACCGCACTGGGAGCAGAACCGGGCGGTCTCGGGGTTGTCGATGTCGCAGGCGGGACATCGCATGGGTCATCGGCCTACGCGCCGGCCTCCTTATGGATCATCTGCCCTGCCTGGGCGCCGTCCTCGATGATCAAACTTCGTGTCACTCGCCACGCGAGCGTCTGGTCATGGTTGATGACGTACGTTCCGATCCGCGGCCGCTCTCCCGGAAAGCCCTCGACCAGGCCTTCAATGCCCTCGACGAGCCCGGCCATCGCCAGGTGTGGCTTGTGGAGGTAGTACTCCGACTCTCGGTGGCTGCTCTTGAACTGGACGTAGGTCACGCTGAACGGCGCATCCAGGAACTGGCGGATCACCGGATCCTGTCGCGCCTCCTCGGTGAACAGGTTCGGGTCGTTGAGGCGGACGAAGCGGTTGTACCCCTCCGCGGGCCCGAACCCTGCCTCGTCGCCGCGAGGAAACTGGTCGTACAGATCCTCGGGGCGGATTCTCTCCTTGTTGTCATGCGTGGCCATAGTCGGTGCCTCCGGCGTGAGTCCTGATGTGCCGATGATAGGAGCGCCCGAGCGCGCTGAATACCCCTTGCCGTCGGGCTGCTAGCATCGGCCCATGACACAGGCATCGGACCGGCCGATGCGAGTCCGAATGGCGCCGAGCCCGACCGGGCCACTCCATATCGGCACCGCACGCACCAGCCTCTTCAACTACCTGGCCTCCCGCCACGCCGGCGGGACGTACGTGCTGCGCATCGAGGACACCGATGTCGCTCGCAGCACGGCTGAATTCGAACACGACATCATCGACAACCTCCACTGGCTCGGCATCACCTGGGACGAGGGCCCGCAGGTCGCGGGCGGCGACGAGGTCGGGGCCTTCGGGCCGTATCGGCAGCAGGACCGGATGGAGCGCTACGCCCGCGAGGCGGATCGGCTTCTCGCCTCGGGATCCGCCTATCGATGCTGGTGCACGCCCGAGGAGCTGGATGCGGTTCGGCGGCATCAGGAGCAGGCGAAGGAGCCCCCGCGCTACAACCGGCGCTGCCTGAATCTGTCGGACGCGGAGCGCGCAGCCTTCGAGACCGCCAACCGCCCATCGGTCATCCGGTTCCGCGTCGAACCCGAGACGATCCGCTTCGACGACCTCGTGCGCGGCGAGGTCGAGTTCGACAACTCGCTGCTGGGCGACTTCGTCCTCGTCCGAAACGACGGGTCACCGCTGTATCACTTCGTCGTGGTCGTCGACGACGAGGCGATGGAGATCACGCACGTGATCCGCGGTGAGGATCACCTCAGCAACACGCCGAAGCACATCGCCCTCATCCGCGCCCTCGGCTACCGGGAGCCCCGCTTCGGCCACATCCCGCTCATTCTCAACCCCGACCGGTCGAAGATGAGCAAGCGGAAGTCCCAGACCTCGATCACCGCCTACCGCGAGGAGGGCTATCTGCCCGAGGCATTCGTCAACTTCCTCGCCTTCCTGGGATGGTCGCCCGGCACCGAGGAGGAGATCTTCACGCTGGATGAGCTCACCGAGCGGTTCGACCTCGCGAAGGTCCACAAGGGCGGGGCGATCTTCGATCGGGACCGGCTCGACCACCTGAACGGCGTCTACATCCGCGCGCTGTCCGACGAGCAGCTCGCCCTGCGTCTCCGGCCCTGGGTTCCCGATGCGATCGCCGACGATGACCTCCTGCTCGTCGTCCCGCTCATCAAGGAGCGCCTGGTCAAGCTCGGTGACGTCCCCGACCTGATCGGATTCGTGTGGGAGCCCGACGATGTCGTCGCGGCGTGGTATGGCCCCGATCTGCTCCACCCGAAGAAGGGCGGTCCGGACGAGGCGCGCGCGGCCCTGGAGCGCGCCCTGGTCGTGCTCACCGAGCTCGATGACGCGGACTTCGCGGCTGATCTGCTCGAGCAACGCTGCCGCGAGGCGGCGGATGATGCCGGCATGAAGGCCGGCGACTTCTTCTCGCCGATCCGCGTTGCGGTGACGGGTCGAACCGTATCGCCACCCCTCTTCGCATCGCTCGAGCTGCTCGGTCGCGACCGTTCCATGGCGCGTGTCGAAGCGGCATTGCGCAAGCTTCCGGTGGCGGCCGGATGAACACCGAAGGCCCGGTCCCGCCGGATGCGGCGCGCCTGGACGCGCTGCTCGACGCCGACCTCGTGATCCCGATCCGCTCATCGTCCGGCTCGACCCCCGATCCTCAACTGTTGGGCGCGGACGCCTTCCGGCATGGCACCGATGAGGCGGATGAACGGTTCATCGCGGCATTCACGTCGCCGGCATCGATGGCCGAGTACGGGCCTGCGGGGAGCGACACCATCCGTCTGGCGGCGCGCGGTCTGTTCGAGCGCGCCGATGCGGCCCAGGAGCGCGTGGTCGTGGATCCGGGTGCGCCGACGCAGATCGAGATCGCGCTCGGCGTCCTTCCGTTCCTGGCTTCGGGCATCGATCCGAATCGTCCGGACGCCATGCGCGCCCGGCGGCCACTGGGCGACCTGCCGGCGCTCGAGGTCCCGGAGCAGATTCCCGAGCCGTTCGGACGCGAGCTGCATGCGGCGCTCACGGAGCTGCATCACGTGGAGCGCGCGTGGCTGCTGCGGGCGGGATCTGCCTGGACCGCCGGTGTCATGCTCCATCCCGACGCCCTGCTCGCTGACTTCGACGCGGTGCGCAACCGCCTCCATGCGGTCGCGACCGAGCACCTCGGCTCGCGGCGGCTGTTGGCGGTCACCGACCTTCGCGCGCCGGCCCTGCGGGAGATGTATGACGCCACCGCCGCCCCCTTCTTCGCGCGGGCCGAGGAGCGCAAGGGCCTGATCTCCCGGCTTCTCGGGAGCTAGGCCCGCCCGTCCTCGGCACCCGGCACCAGGACGAGCCGGCCCTCCACGTCTCCGGCCCGCAGCCGCCGATGCGCCTCCACCGCGTCCTCGAGGGAGACGCGCTCCGTCGACCAGGTGATGCGACCCTCCTCGGCCAGGCGCACGACGTCGCGCAGGTCGCCGGCAGAGCCCCAGGCCGTCGTGGTCAGCCACGACTCGATCGGCACATGGTCGAATCCGAACGGAATCGCCCCGCCGGCTTCACCGACCAGCATCGCCAGGCCATCGGGGCCGAGCGCCGCTGCCGCCGACGCGAGCGTCTCCGCTGAGCCGACGAAATCCAGGACGATGTCGAAGGTCGCGGAGGGCTCATCGGTCCCCCCCAGCTGGACGGCGTCGGCTCCGAGCTCGGTCGCTCGCTCGAGACGGGCGGGGTTCCGCTCGCGAACGGTGATGGACAGGGAGGGCCCGTGGGCCGGCAGCAACCGCAGATACTGGAGCGCGAACTGCCCCAGGGCGCCGCACCCGATGACGAGGACCCGCGCATCCCTCCGAAGCCAGGGCTCCGCGCGCGTCACGGCGCGATACGGCGTGATTCCGGCATCGGCGAGGGGCGCCGCGTGGATGGGATCGAGCGTGGACAGCGTGACCAGGTGACGCGGATGCGGGACGAGCATCGCCGATGCGTAGCCGCCATCGGCCTGGAAGCCGGGTGCGACCGACTCGCGGCAGCGCTGCTCGGCTCCGGCGCGACACTCGCGGCAGTCACCGCAGCCCCAGCCCCCGAAGACGACCACGGGCGTGCCGATCGGCGGCGCGTCCGTCACGTCCGGCCCGAGGGCATCGATCCAGCCGGCGACCTCGTGTCCCATCGTGACCGGCGGGACGACACGCGTCTGGGTGCCGTCGACCACGTGGAGGTCGGTATGGCACACGCCGCAGCCCGCGACGCGGATGCGCACCTGCGTCCCCACCGGATCGGGAGCGGGAAGGTCCACGGTGCGCAGGCCGGTGTCCGGACCGTGGAAGCGGACGGCGCGCACCGCTGCGCTACGAGCCGGTCGAGGCGTCTTCGGCGGCGGGGATCGGCTCCGAGAGGGCCCGGATCACGCCATCCACCAGCATGTCCGGCTCGAAGCCGATGAGGACGGCGCGCACGACTCCGTCGATGTCGGCCGCGATGGCCACCGGCCGCTCGACGTTCACGTTGGCGCCGGAGGCGACGGTCTCGATGCCGAGCATCTCCACGGCGCTGCGGCGTTCGTCGCTCAGGAGCAGGAACGGCAGCTCGTGCTCCTCCGCGAACGCGGTCTGCTGCTCCTCGGAGTCGCAGCTGACGCCGTAGACGGCGATACCGGCTTCGTGCAGGCGGCCGTGCCCGGCCACGAGGGCCTCGACGGCTTTGAGGCCGCGCCGCCGGCCCGCGCCCTGGAGGGTCGGTGCGCCGAAGAAGACGAGCAGCGAGGGCTGCTTGGTGACCTGGCTGCGCAGGTTGAGAAGGAATCTGTCCGTGGCTCGCAGGCCCACCGAGGGCAGCGCGTCACCGGCGGCAATCGTTGCGGTCATGCCTCGATTGTAGCGGTGCCCAGCCGGACGATTCCCTCCCGCTGATGGATGAGCCCGTCGTGTTCGAGGCCACCGAGGATGGCCCGCCACTCTGCCTCACCCAGTCGGGGGCCGATGCGCTGCGACTGCGCCGAGAGCTCGCGGCGGAGGAGGGTTGCGGGCAGCGCGCGCCCATCGGTGGCCGTGAGGACGCGCAGCACCGCCCCGCGGTACGCGCGGCTGCTCCCCCGCAGCGCCGCCTGGCGGGGTACTGCGATCCTCGCCGCGACGCCGCGGGACGGACAGCCCGAGGCGACCGGGCAGATGTCGCAGCGAGGGCTGCGCGCTCGGCAGATGGAAGCCCCGAACTCCATCGTGGCGTGGGTCCATGCCGCGACGTCGCCCCCCTGCCCGGGAGCCGCGAGGGCATCGGCCGTGGCCTGCAGCGTGGCCGGTCGATCGGGTCCGCCGATGCGCCGCAGAAGCCAGCGTCGCACGTTGGTGTCGACGACCCCGACCGGAACGTCGAAGGCCAGCGAGGCGACGGCGCGCGCCGTGTATGGTCCGACGCCGGCGAGGCGGGCAAGGCCGGCGACGTCCCGCGGCCAGCCATGCTGGGTCACGGTGGCGGCGGCCCGCTGCAGCGCCAGTGCGCGCCGGTTGTAGCCGAGTCCACTCCACGCCGCCAGGACCTCGGCGGTCGACGCCGACGCCAGAGCCTCGACGCTCGGGAAGCGCGCCAGGAACCGAGGAAAGCGCTCCACGACGCGAGCGGCCTGGGTCTGCTGCAGCATCACCTCGCTGACCAGCACCGCATACGGGTCCCGGGTGGAGCGCCACGGGAAGTCGCGATGCTCGGCGTCATACCAGGCAAGCAGGGATCGGCGCAGGCGACCGACCATCCTGGCCGACGGCGGAGCAGTCACGGGCCGCGATGGTAGCAGCGGAGCGTGCCCGGCGCGGCGGCTGCACATCGTGCGCTAGGGTTGCGAGCATGGCCTACCGACTGCTGTGCCTGGACGCCGGGTTCACCATGCTCTCGCCCCGAAGGACGCTCAGCGACGCGCTGTCCGGGGTCCTGGCCGCCGATGGTCACGCGATCACCGAGGAGGAGATGCGTGCCGCATGGGACCAGTCGGATCGCTGGTTCTGGGACGAGTACCACCGTCCGGGCAACGACACCTGGACCGATGACGGCAGAATCGACGAGTACTGGCGTCGCTACCACGGCGTAATGCTCGAGCGGCTCGGCGTGGACGCGCGACGGGAGGTGCTCGATCGCATCCTCGCCAGCCAGTTCGCCACCGACGCTTGGGAGCTGTATGCCGATGTCGAGCCGATGCTGCGCGAGGTCCGCGAGCTCGGCGCGCAGGTCGGGATCGTGAGTGACTGGGGATCCAACCTGCGGAGGATCGTCCAGCACCTCGGCCTCGATCGGTACGTCGATTTCGTGCTGCCTTCCGGCGCCGTGGGCCTGGCCAAGCCGAACCCGGCCTTCTTCCAGCTGGCACTCGAACGCGCGGGGGTGCGGGCCGGGGAGGCCCTGATGGTGGGCGACTCGTACCGCGCCGACGTTCGTGGTGCATGGAGTGCCGGCATGGACGCGGTGTGGCTCGATCGCGCCGATGGCATTCGGATCACGCCCGATGACGAGCCCGCGCCGGCCGACGTGCGGGTCGTCGCCTCGCTCGCTGAGCTGCCCGAGATCGTGCGCACGGCGCCGGCCCTTCCGCGCGGCGACGCGTCGGAAGAGCGCCGGGCCACCGGCTGAAAGACGGTGAGCCCCGTGCCCGGATCGGACATCGTCGTCGACAAGTTCGGCGGCTCGGTGCTGCGCCGCCCGGAGGACATCGCCGCGGCGGTCGACGTGGTGGCCCGCCAACGTGCCGCGGGCCTGCGCCCGGTGGTGGTGGTCAGCGCCTTTGAAGGCGTGACCGACACGATCCTCGGGGCCGCGCGCGTCCTGATGCCCGACCGTGGCGAGTCCCTGCGCGAGTCTGGCCAGGCGGCCGACTCCGCATTCGCGCGGGAGACCGATCGTGCCCTGGCCACCGGCGAGGCGCTTTCGGCCTCGCTCTTCGCGCTGGGGCTGCAGGGACGGGGCATCGCGGCCCGTTCGTTCTCCGGTGCCGAAGCGGGGATCCGCACTGCGGCCGCGCACCTGGGCGCCGAGGTTCGGCGTGTCCTGTCTCGACCGCTGCGCAGCGCCTTGGCCGACGGCCTCGTGCCGGTGGTGGCCGGGTTCCAGGGCATCGGCACGCACGGGGAGCTCACTACGCTCGGCCGCGGCGGCACCGACCTGTCGGCGGTTGCGCTGGCGGTCGCCCTGCGAGCGGACCGTTGCGAGCTGTTCAAGGACGTGGGCGGGGTCCTCGAGGCTGACCCGCACCTCGTGCCGGGCGCACGGTTCCTGCCCTTCGTCGACGCGCGTCAGCTGGAGCTCCTGGCCGAGCTGGGATCCGAGGTCGTGCACCCCGTTGCCGTGCGCCGGGCGCGGCGTGGCCGCCTTCGCCTGATCGTCCGAGCCCTGGAGGACGATGCCCCGCAGACGGTCGTGCGCCCCTCACGCGACGACGACGGCGTCCTCATGCTGGCCGTCGACCGCAAGGAGCGCGTGGCGCGCATCAGTCTCGTCGGACCAGCCTTCATGCTGCCCGAGATCCTGCCGCTGCCGGCTCACGGGGAGGGCGCGTTCGACGAGGGCGGGATGCGCGTGGTCTGGGCCGAGGTCCCGCTGGCATCGGCGATGTCGGCCGCGCAGTCGGTGCACGCGTCGTTCATGTACCGGGGACCTATGGAGCTCTGAACTGGACCGCCGCAACACCTGCCGGTTGGCAGGTGCCGGCCGGTGGAGGCAGCTCGGCGAGATCGGGAGCGAGATGCGTTCTCGCGGTCCGTGACGGGCAGCGATGCACGTTCAGGCGGCGACGGCCTCGTGTTCAGACACCGAGCGTCCGCCGAGCTGGAGGAGCACGGCGGCAACGAGGATCAGCGCCCCGCCGACGAGCTGGAGCGTGCGTGGTTGCTCGTTGAGCAGCCACGCCGCGAGCGCAACGCCGACGACCGGCTCGAGGGTCGCCAGAATCGCCGCGCGCGGGGCGCCGAGCAGCCGAATGCCGGTGATGAAGCACAGCGTGGGGATGGCCGCACCGACGAACCCGGCGACGAGGACGGGCCAGAGGGCATCGCTCGAGGCCAGCGGGCTGGCGAGGCCGGCAAGCTGCCCCGTCACGACGGCGATCAGCAGGTAGCCGAGCGCCGCGCCTCCCATGGTCAGTGCGGCGGACTCGAGCGGCGGGATGCGGGCGAATCCGTGCCGCGCGGCGAGGACGTAGAACGCCTGGGCCAGCGCCGCGAGGAATGCCAGGCCGATGCCGAGCCCGTCGATGGCGCCGACGCCGCCAGACCCGGTCAGGGTGAGCACCAGGCCGACCATCGACAGTCCCAGCGCCGCCCATCGCACGGAATCGAGGCGCTCCCCAAACCGGAGGACCGAGGCCACGGCCACGAACGCGGGGTAGCTGTAGAAGACGAGCAGCGCCAGGCCGATCTCGATGCGCACGAAGGCGATGAACATCGCCAGGTTGAGCACGAGGTTGGCCATCGATGCGGCGCCCATGAACCGTCGATCGCGACTCCCGATCGACCTCAGCCCGACGGGACGGCGTCCGGCGATGCCGCGCAGGGTCACGAGCAGCGCGATCATGGCCGTGGCTCCGATGGCAGCCCGCCAGGCGACGATGGCCAACGAGCCCACTCCGGCGTCGTCGGCGAAGCGGGTGACCGGACCCAGTGTCCCGAACGAGACGGCGGCGAGGACGACGAGGCCGGCCCCGAGCGCTCCGGACGACCCGCTGTCGGATCGGTCGGTCACTCGCTGCGAACCATCTGCGGCTCCTCGGCCGCGGAGAGCTCCCGACGAACGTCCTCCAGCTCGGGGCCGATGCGCTCGGACCGGTCCCGCAGCGTGTTGTGGCGTTCGACGAGCTGCTTCACGAGGACCGCATCGGCGTAGAGGTCGGGATCCGACAGTCGCTCCGTGATCTCGGCAAGCTCGCGCTCCACCTCGATCGACTCGGCCTCGATCTTCGTCATGGTGGAGCGAAGGTCACGCGTCCGCCGGTGCCTGGCGTTGCGGGCCTCTGCCTCGCGACGCTTGCGGTCGGCCGCGACCGAGGAGGACTCACGCGGCTTCGGCGCCTGGGTCACCACCCCGCGCGGGGTCGACCGCGCGCCCTCGACCGCGCCGCGCGTCTCGATGTCGACGCCGCGCTTGGCCGCGTAGTACTCGAAGTCGCCGGGATAGACGGTCGCCGCCCCGTCGTTGACCTCGATGATCGTGTTGGCGACGCTGCGGATGAGGTAGCGGTCGTGGGTGATGAGCACGATCGTGCCGCTGAATGCGTTCAGCGCATCCTCGAGCACGTCGCGGCTCTGGATATCGAGGTGGTTCGTCGGCTCGTCGAGGCACAGCAGGTTGGCCGGATCGGCGAGGAGCTTGGCCAGCGCCAGCCGCGTCTGCTCACCGCCGGACAGGACGCCGACCTGCTTGTCGACTGTCGAGCCGCTGAACAGGAACGCGCCCAGGAGCTTGCGCATGTCGGTGGTCGACATCATCGGCGCCGAGTCGTTGAGCTCGTTGAACACGGTGTTCTCCGGGTTGAGGGCGTCGATCTGGTGCTGCGCGAAGTACGCGACCCGCACGTTCGAGCCCAGTTCGCGCGTGCCGCCCTCGAACGGCAGGACGCCCGCCAGGATCTTGAGCAGCGTGGACTTCCCGGCACCGTTCGGACCGATGAGCGCCACGCGCTGGCCGCGCTCGAGCTGAAGGTCGAGCGTGCCGTCGTACACGACGTTGTCGCCATAGCGTTTCTCGACGTCGGACAGGGTGATGACCGTCCGGCCGCTGCGCGGTGGTTCGGGGAACCGGAACTTCACCGATCGCGCCCGCGCTCCGGGCGACGCGACGCGGTCGAGCTTCTCGAGCGCCTTGACGCGCGACTGCACCTGTCGCGCCTTCGAGGCCTTGTAGCGGAATCGATCGATGAAGGCCTGGGTGTGCGCGATCTTGCGCTGCTGGTTCTTGGCCGCTGCCTCGAGCTGGGCCATGCGCTCGGTGCGCTGCTCGACGAAATCGGCGTAGTCTCCGACGTACTCGGTGGCCCGACCGTCGTGCAGCTCCACCACGCGGTTCGCCACCTCGTTGATGAAGTCGCGATCATGGCTGACGAGCACGATGGCACCGGCATACACGGCCAGGAAGCCCTGCAGCCACTCGACGCTGGCGAGGTCGAGATGGTTCGTGGGCTCATCGAGGAGCAGGACGTCGGGATTCTGGAGGAGAAGGCGCGCCAGGGCCACGCGCATCATCCAGCCGCCACTGAACTCGCCCATGTCGCGCTCCATGTCAGCATCGGCGAACCCGAGTCCGGCGAGGATGCGCCGCGCCTCGGACTCGAGGCCATATCCGCCGAGCGCCTCGAAGCGGTGCTGGAGCCGGCCGTACTCGTCCATCAGCTCGGCGAGCTCTTCCTCATCGGCGGCGTCCTCGAGCTCGGTCTCGATGTGGCGCATGCGGCGCTCGATTCCGCTCACCTCCCCGGCGCCGGCCAGCACCTCGGCCAGCACGCTGCGGCCGCGCGTCTCCGCCACCTCTTGGCGCAGATAGCCGATCACGGTGTCCCGGGCCCGCGTGATGGTTCCGACATCCGGTTCCTGCTCGCCGGTGATGAGCTCGAGCAGCGTCGTCTTGCCGGCCCCGTTGGGGCCGACGATCGCGATTCGGCGTCCCGCGCTGATCATCAGGCCGACGTCGCTGAAGAGGTGCTGGGCGGCGTGGCTCTTCGACACGCTCGCGATGGTCACGAGGCTCATGGGGCGTCGAGCATGGTACCCGGGGACCTCCCCCGGCGCCGTGGGCGTGCCCTCGCGCGGCGTACGAGCCGATCAGTCGGCGACGAGTTTCGCTCCAGCGGTGTCGAAGCGGAGGCGGGTTGCCATGCCCGCGATCCCGGAGGCGTTCCATGCCTTCTCCACGGCGTGGGCGCTGGCGGGGGCATCGCAGATCGCCAGGACGGCAGGGCCGGCGCCCGACAGGCAGGCACCGGCGGCACCGCGCTCGTACGCGAGGTCGATCAGCTCGCGGCTGCCACCGAGATGCGGCAGCCGATACGCCTGGTGCAGCTCGTCCTCCATCGCTCGGCGCAGGAGGCCGGCGTCCGAGGTCATGATCGCGGTCGCCAGCAGGGCGCTGCGACCCGCCTGTCGAGCCGCGGCTGCGTGCGTGACGGTCGCCGGCAGGGCGGTCCGCATCTCCTGCGTGCGGCTCTCACGTTGCGGGATGAACACGACGGGAATCCACGCTTCCGGTGTGCGGAAGCGCCGAAGTGTCACCTGGTCGTGCTCGGCGACCGCGACGGTGAAGCCGCCGTACAGGGCCGCCGCGACATTGTCCGGGTGGCCCTCGAGCGTCGCCGCCAGCTCCAGCAGCTCGTCGGCCTCCACGGTGCGTCGCCCGACCGCGGCACCCAGCACGACGCCGGCCACGATCGCCGCGGCGCTGCTCCCGAGCCCGCGCGCCGCGGGGATCATGCTCGAGACCTCGAGCCGCCACGATGCGCCGCCGGGGGCAGCGGACACGCGCAGGCCGTCGCGGAACGCTCGGATCAGGAGGTTGTCGTCGGCCCGCTCATCGTCCGCCGGGGCGCCTTCTCCGCGAGCATCGAGCACGATTCCCGGCTCGTCGCCGTGCCACAGCTCCGCTCTCAGCTTCAGCGACAGCGCCGCGGCGAAGCAGTCGAAGCCGCTGCCGAGGTTGGCACTCGAGGCGGGGACGTCGACACTGGCGATGGGCGGCATGCGATGGCGAGTATACGGAGGCCGCTACGTCATCCGGCCATCCTCGTGCCGGGCCAACGTCGGGGAGCGGGCGCGACGTCCTTCCGTTGGGGCGGACGCGAACGCGCGCGAGACTCCGGTCATGACAGCGCCACGCGATGACGAAGCCGATTCCTCTCCGCCCGCTTGCCGGCCCGAGGTCGAGGCTGCGCTGCGCCGAGACTCGGTCGTCTGGTTGAGCTCCGTCCAGCCCAACGGGCGCCCGCATCTGGTCCCGGTCTGGTTCGCGTGGGACGGCCGGCAGATGGTGGCGTTCAGCAAGCCGAACGCCCGGAAGATCGCCAACCTTCGCACGCAGCCCGGGGTCATGATCGCCGTCGGCACGCCGGGGCCCGACTTCGAGGTGGAGCTCATCGAAGCGCACGCCGAGCTCCCCGATGTGCCGGCCACGAGCCTGATGCCGGCCGCGTTCGGGGAGAAGTATCGCGATCTCCTGCGACGCGCCGGAATGACCGTGCAGCGGTTCGCCGAGATCTACTCGCAGCCGATCGTCCTGCGCCCGCAGCGCTTCCTCGGCTACGGTGGGCGTGCGGCCCGCGCCTCGTCTTCGGCGACCTGAGCCGATCCCGTCAGGAAGCGGGTCGTGCGCGCTCGACGGCGCTCACGAGATCGTCGAAGCCGAATGGCTTGGCGACGAAGTCCGATGCCGAGATGTCGGCCGCCCAGCGGGCCGCGTCGCGCGCGGCGGTCATGACCACGATTGGCGTCCGGTGCCCGCGCTCTCGGAGCTCGTGCGCGAAGCCCCACCCATCAAGCACGGGCATGCGCATGTCGAGCAAAATCACGTCGGGCATTTGCCGTTCGATCGCGCGCAGCGCGTCCGCCCCGTTCGCCGCCTCCTCGACCCGGTAGCCCTCGATCTCCAGCATCGCCGATACCGTGGCGCGGATGTCCGGCTCGTCGTCGACGATGAGCACGCGAACGTCAGGCATCGACCATCGCCTCCGCGCCGCCGCTCGGAGTCCAGCTGGGCTGGTCGGCCGGCGACTCGACGTCGTCCCGGACTGGTTCCAGCGGCAGACTGACCTGGAACGTGCTGCCTCCGCCCGGCGTCGGTTCCATCCAGATCCGGCCTCCGTGCTCCTCGACGATCCGCCGGCAGATGTAGAGGCCGAGTCCCATGCCGGTGTCGGTGATGCCCTGAGCATTGGAGGCACGGTAGAAGCGCTCGAAGATCCGGTCCTGCTCCGCTTCGGGGATCCCGACGCCGTGATCGATGACCGCCATCCGGGCCTCCCCGTCGGCCGCCCACACGCTGAGCTCCGGTCGCGCCGCACCGGGGCCGTATTTCAGTGCGTTCTCGATGAGGTTATCGATGACCTGCTGGATCCGCGTCATGTCGACCGAAGCAGGCACCGGATCCGCCGGAGCGCGGACCTCGACCGCAGCCGCGTCATCGCCGTGGCGGAGCCCGATCGCTTCGACGACATCTCGCAGGTCGGCCAGGCGTCGATCCATGATGATTCCGCCCTGCTCGAGCCGCTGGGCGTCGAGCATCTCGCTCACGAGGTCGCGGAGGCGCCGCGCCTCGTTCGCCAGGCGCGCGACGCCGGCCGCGTCGACAGGTCTCGACGGATCGCTGGCAACGCGACGCTCGAGGAGCTCGGCCTGTCCGAGAACGACGGTCAACGGTGTGCGCAGATCGTGGGCCGCGGCCGACAGGAACTCCTCCTTGAGCCGGGCTGCCTCCTCACGCGCCTCGAGAAGTCCGGCCTGTCGCGCGAGGTCGCGCGCCTCGAGGAGCACGGCCACGTGATCCGCAAACAGCTCGATCAGCCAGAGGTCTTCCTCGATGAAAATCGGAGCCCGATCGGCGTAGACCGCGAGCACGCCGATCCGTCGACCGTCGCGCGTGACCGGCGCCGCGATCACCGTCCGCGCGTTCGTCGTGGCGTAGGTCTGGGCGTGCTCCGGATCGACGGCCGCGGCGTCCACGGCGATCACCCGCCGCTGCTGGGTGTACGCCGCCCCGGCGATGAAGGCGTCGTCCGGGTAGGTGAGCCACTCGCCCGTCTGCGACGCGTAGCGGATGACCGATTCCTGGGGATCCGCCACGCCGATGCTTGCGCCATCCGCCCCCGCGGCGGCTGCGACGGCGTGCTGCAGCTGGGACACCGCGAGGTGGTCGTCTCCCACGCTGACGAGGTGCACAGAACTCTCCAAAAAGGCGCGGAGATCGGGCTCACGCCAGGCGCGGCGAACCCACGAGGGAGGGGCAAATCCCAGGAAGAAGGCCATCACCGCGCCGAGTCCGGCCACCTGGGCCAGGACCTGGAGCGCGATCGTCCTTTCGCCGGTCATCGCATCGGCCAGGAGGACGACGATGGCGCCGACGAACAGGCCCGCGCCGACAACGATCGCTCGCATGCGCCGACGGGTGATGCCCCGGGTGCGCCGCCGCGCCCGGTCGAAGGCAATGGCCGCGTAGCCGCCCACGGCGAGGAACCAGGCGATGATCGCGAGTTGATGGAGTTGAGACTGGGCGGGGAGCGCGAACCCGAGAGCCGCGATCGCGACATAGACCGCGCCCCCGACCGCGAGGACGAACCGCGGCGTGCCACTGAAGTCGTCGACGAGGCGCAGCATCGCGTACGGGGCAAGCGTGAGCAGCAGGAGGAGCAGCGACGCAAACCAGGCTGGAGGCTGACCGAAGAGGATCGGCGAGAGGCGCGCGACCGCCACGACCGCCGCGACCGAGCCGAAGAGCAGCGTGGTGTCGACCGCAGCGCGCGTCCGGTTACGCACGGCGTCGCGAAGCACCACGAGGAAGAGCCCGATGAACAGGGCCTGGGTGACGAGGCTGATCAGCTCCAGAGCAGACATGAAGATACGCCGGCGAGTGAGCTCCAAGCAGCACGCCGCGTGCCAGCGGTCGTGTGGTAAGTCACCGGCCGCCTCAGGAGGTGTCGGGCCACCTCATCATGGGTTGACGGTGTCGCTCACAGTCCGAGCACCGCGATGGCGATGAGGAAGTAGGTCACCAGGCCTGCGGCGTCGATGATGGCCGTGATGAGGGGAACGCTCATGACCGCGGGGTCGATGCCGATGCGCTTGGCCGCCAGCGGCAGGGTAGATCCCACCAGCGCGGAGAAGGTGCAGGCGGTGAGCAGCGTCAGCGATACCACCGTCGCGATCCTGGGTTCGACCAGCAGCGCGATCGGACCGAAGGCGATGGCACCGAGGATTGCGCCGAGCAGCAGGCCGGTCTCGGCCTCGCGCGCCACCACCGATCCGAGGTCGCTCAGCCGCACCTCTCCGACGGCCACCGCGCGCGTCACCGTCGTTGCGGACTGCGCGCCGGTGTTGCCGGCCGTCCCGATCACGAGCGGCACGAAGAAGGTCAGGGTAACGGCCGCCTGGAGAGCCCCTTCGAAGGCGGCGAGGACATTCACGGTCACGGCTCCCGCCATCACGAAGACGAGGAGCCAGACGATCCGGCTGCGGGCAAGCTGCAGCACCGACGTGGCGAGGTACGGACGGCGCAGCGGCTCGGCCCCACCGGTCCGCGCCATGTCCTCGGTCTCCTCCTCCTCGAGGACTTCCATGGCGTCGTCGACGGTCACGATCCCCACCAGGCGGTCTTCCGTGTCGACGATGGGGAGTGCCAGCAGATCCGCTTCGCGGATCAGGCGGGACACCTCCTCCTGGTCGGCGTCGATTCGGGCCGAGAACACGGTCGTGTCCATCAGGTCGCTGACGGGCGTGGCTGGATCGGCGAGAACGAGATCCCGCAGGCCGAGCGCCCCGACCAGCCGGCGCTGGTCGTCCGTCACGGGGAGCGCGTAGATCGTCTCGGCCGAGCGGCCGACGCCGCGCAGGCGATCGAGCGCCTGCGCGGCGGTCATCCCGGCGCGCAGGCTGGCGACCTCCGGGGACATGAGCCGTCCGGCCGAGTCCTCCGCATATCCGAGCAGCGTCGACGTCAGACGGCGTTCGTTGGGAGACAGGCCAGCCAGCAGCCTGCGGGCGACCTTGGCCGGCATCTCCTCGGTCAGGCGAGCCCGGTCGTCGGGGTCGAGACCCTCGAACAGCTGGCGGACGTTCGTGTCCCGCAGGCCCTCCAGCAGCTCCTGCTGAAGGGATGGGTCGAGCAGCTCGAAGACTTCGAGCGCGCGGTCCTTGCCGAGAAGCCGGAATGGGACGGCTCGTCGCTCGCGGGGCAGGCGTGACAGCTCGTCGGCGATCTGAACGACATCGGCCTGGCCCAGCCAGCGGTCGATGAGCTCGAGATCGCCACCGTCCAGCAGCTCATCGAGCTCGATGGTCGGGACGGCGTCAGGGGTTCCGGTGAGAGTCGGTCGCGTCACGCCCTGAGCATAGTCGGAGGCTGTGACGCCACGATGCCCGGGCCATCGCCCGGGCATCGGTCGTTGCGGTCGCGAGATCCGTCAGGCCATGGAGCCCCAGGCCAGGCGCGGGATCCACCCCAGCCATGTGAGCCGGCGACGGTCGTTCGGGCGCATCGGCTCGGCCTGGATCAGGCGCCGTCGCCTGCGCTCGGCCTCTCGCCTCCACTCGTCTTCGATCGCCCGCGACAGCATCAGTGCGGTGATAGCATGCATCGCCGGTCTCCTTTCTCCCCCTTTTCCGGGTGGTGGCCCCGAGGATGCGCCGGCCGCGCGCCGAATACAGCGTCGCTGAGTCGCGGTTCCGGCGTGACCTTGCGACGAGCGATCCGTACGTCATTCGTCCGCGGTTCGGACTCCGGGCAACGCATATCCTGTGAGCGTGGAACCACCCAGCCAGCACCTCACCTTCCTCTTCGCCGATGTCGAGGGCAGCACGCGCCTGGCGGAAAACCACGGCGTCGACGCGCGAGTCGCCCTGACGAGGTACCACGAGCTGGCGGCGACGACCTGCGAACGACACGGTGGACGGATCTTCGAGCGGATCGGCGACGGCGCCTACGCCGCGTTTCCCCACGCCCTGGATGCCGTCATCGCCGCCGATGAGCTCCAGGGCCGCATCGCGACCGAGGACTGGGGAGCGGTCGGGAGGGTGCGCATTCGCATCGCCATCGTGAGCGGCGAGGTCGAGGACCGTGATGAGCGCTTCTTTGGCGTGGCGCTGTTCCGCGCCGCGCGGCTGCAGGACCTCGCGGGCGGCGGCGAAACGCTCCTCGGCGCAAGCGCGGTCGACGACCTCCAGGGCCGGTTGCCCGCCGGAACTATCCTTCGCGACCTCGGTGAGCAGCGCCTGCGTGACGTGCCAACTCCCGAGCGGGTATACGCGCTGGTGCATACTTCCCGCGCGCGATCCTCGGAGGTTGCGCTGTCGCTGGATTTCGAGGAGCAGGGGACCGATGCGGTGACGGACGAAGACGGACCGATTCGCGTGCTTCTGGTTGACGATCACGCCGTGGTCCGGCGTGGGCTCCGCGGTTTTCTGGAGCTGATCAAGGACTTCGACGTGGTGGGGGAGGCCGAGAACGGCCGTGAAGGCGTCGCCGCGGCCGACCGCCTGGCCCCCGACGTCGTCCTGATGGACCTCCTCATGCCCGAGATGGGCGGCCTCGAGGCGATCGCCGCCATCAAGGAGGCGCATCCCGAGATCGAGATCGTCGCCGTCACCTCCTTCATCGAAGAGGAGAAGGTGACATCGGCCCTCGAGGCCGGCGCGTCGGGCTACCTGCTCAAGGATGCCGAAGCTGACGAGGTGGCCCAGGCCATTCGCGCCGCGTACAACGGTGAGGTCCACCTCGACCCGGCAGTTTCGCGACTGCTGGCACAGCGACTGCGGCAACGCAAGGACGCCGAGCCAGTGGAACCGCTGACGGGTCGGGAAAAGGAGGTTCTTGCCCAGCTGGCAAAGGGAGCGTCGAACAAGGAGATCGCGTACGAGCTCGGGATCACCGAGCGCACTGCACGCACTCACGTCTCGAACATCCTCGGAAAGCTGGCCCTCGCCTCGCGAACCCAGGCAGCCCTCTACGCGGTCGAGCACAAGCTCGTCTAGGCCGATGACCATCACCCCTGCGGCTTGATCAGGTTCATCCCGCCACCCTGAGCGGTGGAGTGCAGATACGAAGAAGCGCCCCGTCCCGGACCGGACGGGGCGCTTCGTGAATGCGGGTCAGCCCTCGACGACGAGGGCCCCGGTCATGTCTGGGTGGAGCGAGCACTCGAAGAAGTACTCGCCGGCATCGAGCGCCGGGATCTCGTACACGATCGTGGCATCGGTGACGAGCTCGCCCTCGAACAGCTTCTCCGACTTCGTTTCGTCGGTGTAGATCGCCACGTTGTGCGGCATCGAGTCCTCGTTGATGAGCGCGAGGGTGAAGGCTGTCCCCGCGGGCGCGGTCAGCGACGATGCGTCGAACGCCATGTCGACGCTGGTGACGGTCACATCGGCGGTTGACGGATCCACGCCAGGGTCGCCGCCAGCCGCGCTGCCGCAGGCGGTCAGCAGGGAGACGAGGGCGATGGCGGCGGCCGATCGTTGAAGTCGGTTCACGGCGGAGCTCCTCGAATGTCGGCGGCGAGCCCGTGGGTCGGCTCGCCGCCGGTGGTTGATGGTCAAGCGGCCGTCGGGCGGAAGCGTCCCGGCACGATCGGCGCGATCGAGCCCAAGGCGCTGCTCACGAAGGCCTTCGGGCTTCCGTAGACGCGGACGATGTCGAGCACGACGGCCACGATGAGCGCGACTTCGATGCCCTTGGCGATGAAGCCGAGGGTGAAATACGGGCCCATGACCACGTAGCCGGCGATCGTCATGGCGGCGTAGCCGATGAGCGCGAAGCGCGGGAACCAGCTGAACCGCTTGACGAGCTGGACCGGCGAGACGACGCCGATGACGAACAGCGCGGCGAGGCCGGCATAGCCGAGGCCGTTGAGGGTGAACAGCAGTCCGCCCAGGCTCTGATGGATGTACGCCGTCGCGAGTGTCAGGCCCACGATCGCGGTGGTGAGCAGGGCGCCGGTCGCTCGCCTGCCGAGTAGCTTGGTCACGGATCAGTTCCTCCCAGTCTGTTGTTGATGTCGCCGTACGCCGACGATCCGGTGTCGATGGCAGCAGTCTCCGGCGCGGCGTGGGCCGACGAATCCGACGGAGGGAGCAGTGCGACGGGCGACATCCGGCGTTGGTCGCATCGGCGGGATGACGTACGTCGCGGCGCCCGACGGGCCTTGTGGCGGCCTCGAATGGATGGCGTATCCTCATCGGCGCCCATGACCCGAGCACGCGCGCGCAACCGGTCCCCGAGGGCCGCCTCGGCGAAGGCGGTCGCCCCGGGTCCTCCGGCGCCACCGGCCCCCACCGATGCCGCGGCCGGCCACGCCCTGCTGGCGAATGTCGTGGAAGAGGCGGCTCGCCTGCTCCGCGCGGACGGCGCCATGGTCTACCTCGTCGATCCCGAGGAGAAGCGTCTTCGCTTCGCGTGCGATGCCGGGATTCGGAACGCCGAGGCTCGGGAGCTGATCCGGACGCTGTCGCTGCCGGTCGGGGTCGGTCTGTTCGGCCATACCGTCGCCACCGGTGAGGTGGTCGTCTCCGCCGACTACCGGCGCGACGGACGGTTCGAGCACTCGCCCGTCGCGGACCGAATCGTGATGACGGCAAACATGCGCTCGATGGCGGCCGCCCCGCTCGTCGCCGATGGCGAGGTCCTCGGGGCGCTGGGCGCCTACTCGTCCCGGATCGACGACTTCGACGAGGCCGAGGTCGCGCTGCTTCGCTCGCTGGCCGACCATGCCGCCGCCGCGATCGCCAACCAGCGGCTCATCGAGCAGCTGGCTCGCTCGCAGGAGGAGCTCGCGCGGCGCGTCGAGGCGCAGCGCACCCTGGCGGAGATCACCGCGCGCATCGCCGTCATCCGCCAGCCGCGCGAGATCCTCGACCTCGTCGTCGAGTCCGCCCGCCGACTCATCGGCTCCGATGGCGCCCACCTGACGCTCATGCAGCCCGGTGGGACGACTCTCTCGCCGACGGTGGTCGCCGGCGGCAACAAGGCCTGGAACGACGAGTGGCTGGCGCAGCTCGCATTCCCGGTCGACGCCGGCATCAACGGCCTGGCGGCCGGGCGCGGCGAGATCATCCACACCGAGGACTACCTCGTCGATCCCCGGATCCCGCACGAGGCGGACGACCAGTCCGTTGCCGAGCGCCTCGCGCTGCGGGGCATGGCCGCGGCACCGCTGCGAGCCCCGGGCGGCGACGTGATCGGCACGCTGGCGGTGTCATTCGAGGAGCCGCACCGCTTCGACGAGGACGCGCTGGCCCTGCTCCAGGGGCTTGCCGACCAGGGGGCGATCGCAATCTCGAATGCTCGGCTCACCGAGGAGCTCGAGCGATCACGCGAGCAGTACCGCTACCTCGTCGACGAGTCGGTCGACATCATGTGGTCGATCGACGCCGAAATGCGCTTCACGTACATCAGCGACAGCGTGGAGCGCATGACCGGCTTCACGCCCGCGGAGCTCATCGGGCAGCACGTGTCGGTGGCCACCGCCCCGGAGTCGATCGAGCTCGTGGCGAAGACGTTTGCCGAGATGCGCCAGCACCCGAACCGGGTCTATCGGCTGCGCATCCTCGAGCCGCGGAAGGACGGCAGCCTGCTGCCGGTGGAGATCCGCGGGACGGGGATCGTCGACGAGCACGGGACGCTCATCGGCGCTCACGGCACGAACCGCGATATCACCGAGATCGCCCGACTCGAGCGCGACCTGCGGGAGCAGACCGAGGAGCTCGCGCATCGCTTCGAAGCCCAGCGCACCCTGGCCGAGACGGCCGCCCAGCTCACGTCGCTTCGTGATCCCTCGGCAGTGCTCGAGCAGACGCTGCGTGCCGCGGTCCGGCTGCTGAAGGGCGACGGGGGCCAGATCGGCATGGTCGCGGCCGACGAGGACGGCCAGCTGCGATGGGGCGATGGCCATTCGCTGGTGCACGACAAGCTGACCGCCTTCACCGACCGTGACCACACGCGAGCCGAGGACGGCGTGTCGGGCAAGGCGCTGAAACTCGGCAGGACCGTCTGGACCGACGACTACCTGACCGACCAGACGTTCTCGCACGAGGTCCTGTCGGACCGTGACGTCCGCGCCCTGCGCATCCGATCGGTGATCGCGTCACCGCTGGTCGGCGAGCACGGTCCGGCCGGCGTGATCGGCGTCTACACCGAACGCCCGGGGTCGTTCGACGAGGACGACGCCGAGATCCTGGGGCTTCTGGCCGACCAGGCGGCCATCGTCCTGAGCAACGCGCGTCTCAATGACGAGGCGGAGATCAGCGCCGAGAAGCTCGCGCGGCGCGTCGAGGCACAGCGCAGCCTGGGCGAGATCGCTGCCTCGATCACCTCGATCCGGGATCCGTCCGCCGTGCTGAGCCGCGCCGTGGCGGAGGCAAAGCGACTGCTCGGTGCCGAACACGTCGTGATTCATCAGGTACGGTCCGGATCCCACCAGCTCGCCGACTTCCGCGAGGCGCTCGACATCGCCTCGGGCCTTCAGCCACTCGACGATTCGGTGGTTCGCATCGGCCAGGGAATCGCCGGGCAGGCGATCGCGGGCCGGGCGGTGACCCGGACGGGCGACTACCTGGCCGACGAATCGTTCGTCCATACGGCCCGCGCGGACGAGTGGATCGGCCGCTACGGATACCGCAGCCAGGTGAGCGCTCCCCTCATCGGCGATGCCGGTCCCCTCGGGGCGATCAGCGCCTACTCGACCCGATCGGACGCCTTCGACGCCGATGACGGCGAGCTGCTCGGCGCGCTTGCCAGCCACGCCGCCATCGTCCTCGGCAATGCCCGTCTCTACGAGGAGCTCGAGCACCGCGTCGAGGCGCAGCGATCGCTGGGCGAGATCGCGGCTCGCATCACCGCTATTCGCGATCCCGGCGACGTGCTGCAACGGACGCTGGACGAGGCGGTGCGCCTGCTGGACGCCGATGGCGGGCGCGTCGAGTTGGTGGCCGAGAACGGCGGGCTGCACTGGGCGCTGGGCCACTCGGCCATCGATCTGCCCATTGAGCGCGACGAGTCGGTGGACCCGGTCGTTGCCGACGAGGGCGTGTCGGGCCGTGCGGTCATCGAGCGGCGCGTGGTGCGGACCGGCGACTATCTCGCCGACCCGGATTTCGCCCACGTCGCGGCATCGGACAACTACATCCGGCAGCACGGCATTCGTTCGGTGATGAGCGCCCCGTTCATCGGCGAGGACGGCGCGATCGGCTCGATCACCATCCACTCCCAGGCACGGGATGCCTTCGACCCCGCGGATGCGGAGCTGCTCGAGGTTCTGGCCAGCCAGGCGGCGATCGCCGTGACGAACGCGCGGCTCTACGAGCAGCTCGGCGATGAGTCGGCGGCCCTTGCGCGCCAGACCGACTCGCAGCGTCGACTGCTCCAGATCAACGAGCGGCTGCTCTCGACCCTCGATCCGGCAGATGTTCTCGAGCTCATCGCCGATGGCCTGAAGGGCGTCGTCTGGTACGACAACCTCAGCGTGTATCGGGTTGCGGAGGGCGGCGATCTGCTCGAGCCGGCCCTGGCTCGCGATCAGAATGCCGAGGCCGTCATGGAGTTCTCGATTCCCCGCGGCGTGGGCCTCACGTGGTGGACGATCGAGCATCGGCAGCCCGTCCTCCAGAACAGCGCGCACACCGACCCGCGACTGGTCCAGATTCCGAATACCCCCGGCGAAGAGGAGGCGATCATCATCGTGCCGCTCGTCAGCGGTGACGAGGTGATCGGGGCCATGAACATCGCCCGCAGCGGCGGCCCCGAGGTGGCGTTCACCGAGGTCGACTTCGAGCTGGTCCAGCTCTTCGCGGCCCAGGCCGCGGTGGCGATCACCAACGCGCGACTCTACGAGGCGCTGCGGCTGCGGTCCGACGCCCAGCGTGCCCTGGCCGAGATCGCGGCCCAGATCACCTCGCTCCACGACCCGATGACGGTGATCAGGCGCGCCGTGGCCGATGCCGCCCGGCTCCTCGGAGCCGATCGCGCGCAGGTCAACCTGGTCGCCGAGTCCGGTGCGCATCTCGATCCGCCCATCGCGGCCGCGCCCCTGCCCCCCGCGCCGGATGACGTGCCGGTGCCGATTGGCTCGGGCATCGCGGGCATGGCGGCCGCGGAACGGCGCGTGCGGTGGACGGGCGACTACCTCGGCGACGACGCCTTTCCCCACGATGCCGGCGACGCCCGGATCGAGACGCAGGGCGTGCATTCGATGATGTCCGCGCCGCTGGTCGGACCCGACCGGCTCATCGGCACCATCACGGTTCAGGCGACCGCCCTCAATGCCTTCGACGCCGAAGACGCCGAGCTGCTGTCGGTCCTCGCCGACCAGGTGGCCATCGCCCTGACCAATGCGCGGCTGTACGCCGAGGTCGAGGAGTCGGAGCGTCGCTACCGACACCTCGTCGATAACTCGCCCGACATCGTGTGGAGCGTGGACGCCGGTGGCCGGTTCTCGTTCTTCAGCGACTCGCTCGAGGAGCGGACCGGATGGAAGCCCGAGCAGCTGCTGGGTCAGCCGTTCACCGCGCTCGGTGGCGAGGGGACCCTGGCGGCGGCGGCCGAGGCGTGGGAGCTGCTGCGGGCCGAGCCGGAGCGCGAGCAGCGGCTGCGGCTCGAGCTCCCACTGCCCGATGGCAGGACCAGTCAGGCCGAGATTGCGATGACCGGCACCATCGTCGACGGGCGCTTCGCCGGGGCACATGGATCGGTGCGGGACATCAGCGAGCGCGAGCGCCTTGAGGGCGACCTGCGCAGCCAGGCGGCGGAGCTTGCCGCGAGCCAGGAGCGCGCGCATCTGGCCCGCGAGCTCCACGATTCGGTGACGCAGGCGCTGTTCAGCATCGGCCTCACCCTCCGCTCTCTCGAGCTCCTGCTCGAGACCGATGTCGAGGCGGCGCGCAGCAAGCTCGTCGAGTTGCGCGAGCTCCAGAAGGATGCGCTGGCGGAGATGCGAACCCTGATCTTCGAGCTGCGCCCTTCGAGCCTCGAGGCCGACGGACTGGTGCAGGCACTGCGCACGCACGCCACCGCGGTACAGCGCCGAACGGGGCTGGCGATCGTCGTCGACGCCGAGCCGATCGAGCGCCTGGCACTGCCCGCCGAGGAGGCCCTGTACCGCATCGGCCAGGAAGCGCTCCACAACGTGGTGAAGCATGCGAATGCGGCGAACGTGCGGCTGCAGATCGCCGGCGACGGCGATTCGGTTCGCCTCAAGATCACCGACGATGGTGTCGGCTTCGACCCCGACGAGGTGCCCCGCGGCCATCTCGGGCTGATCGGGATGCGGCAGCGCATGGACCTGATCGGCGGCGAGCTGCGGGTCGACAGCCGTCCGGGCAAGGGCACAGTGATCGAGGCCACTGCCCCTGCGGGCGACGGCAGCATCGGCTAAATGACGTAGGCGCCGCTGCGCCACTCGTCGTCTATCGCGCAGCGGCTCTGGGTGCGTACCCTCGAAGCATGCCGCCAGCCCCCCGGAATTCGGTCGTGCCACGAGTCGTGATCGTCGACTCGGATCGTCGGGTGCAGGCGAGCCTCACCGATCTCCTGGCGCTCACCGGACGGGTCGAGGTGATCGGCGGCGCCGGCGACGTGCGGTCGGCGTTCGAGCTCGTGGAGCGCGAACGGCCCGATGCCGTCCTCGTCGACGCCCGACTGCCGGACATCGATGCGGGCGAGGCGTTCATCTCGGGCCTGCAGCGCGCCTGGCCGGCCATCCGCATCGTTCGGACCGGCTGGTCAGACGTCGAGGGCCATTGCATGACGCCGCGGTGCGCCTACGTGAGCAAGGACGCGACTCCGGAGGAGTTCACGGCAGCGATCGTCGACGCCTGCTGCTGAGCGGCCCACTGCTAGAGGCCCATCTCCCGCCGGATGGCATCGAGCTCCGGGGCAATCGGCGTCAGAGAGCCTTCCTCCGCCTGCACCGCGTCCGGATCCTTGAGCCCATGCCCGGTCAGGACGCAGACCACCGTCATCTGGCGCTCGAGCCGTCCGTCCGCGACGAGCCGGCGGACACCGGCCACCCCGGCGGCACTCGCCGGCTCGCAGAAGACGCCCTCGAGACGAACGATGATCCGCTGGGCGTCGAGGATCTCATCGTCGCTCACCGCCTCGATGAGCCCTCCCGAGCGGTCCCGAGCGGCCACGGCCAGCTCCCACGAGGCCGGGTTGCCGATGCGAATCGCCGTCGCCACCGTCTCGGGCTCCTCGACCGCCTCGCCGCGAACGATCGGCGCCGCTCCCTCGGCCTGGAAGCCGAGCATGCGGGGCAGTCCACCGCCCGGCGTGCGATCGGCGTCCAGGTATGCGTTGAAGCCCTGCCAATAGGCGGAGATGTTGCCCGCATTCCCGACCGGCAGCGCAAGCGCGTCGGGTGACCGGCCGAGTGCGTCCACGACCTCGAACGCGCCGGTCTGCTGTCCGGCAAGTCGATCGGGATTGACCGAGTTGACCACCACGGCCAGGCCGTCCTCGCCGAGGCGTCGCACGGCGTTGAGGGCGGCGTCGAAGTTGCCATCGACCATGATCAGCCGTGCGCCCGCGGCAAGCGCCTGCGCCAGCTTGCCGCGGGCCACCTTGCCTGCCGGAAGGATGACGTGGCAGGGAAGCCCGGCCGCCGCCGCGTATGCCGCGGCCGATGCGCTCGTATTTCCGGTCGAGGCACAGACCACGGCGCGCGCCCCGGCCGCGACGGCCCGATTGACGGCCAGCACCATCCCTCTGTCCTTGAACGATCCGGTCGGGTTCGTGCCCTCGAACTTCAGGTACAGGTTGTCGAGGCCGAGCTCGGCGCCGAGCCGCACGGCGTGGATGAGCGGGGTCCCGCCCTCTCCCAGGGAGATCGGGAACGTCTCGTCATCGCGGGCGATGAGCGCGCGATAGCGCTCGAGGAGCGGGGCGGGGTGGTCGGTCACGCGGCGAAGTATATGGAAGGAACGCTCTCGACCGCGATCAGTGCTCGGTCAGAGCCTCGCGGATGATGCGTGCCTGCTCCGCGTGATGCTCGGCGGGATAGCCCTCCGCCGGCCGAGAGCGCTCGGGGCGTGAGATGTCCCCGAGGGGGATGCGGTACGGCACGAGGTGTCGGATCTTCGGCAGAACGAACTTCCGGGCGCCCATGTTGCGCGGCTCCTCCTGGACCCACGCGTACGACTCGATTCCCGAGTAGCGATCGAGGACCGCCTGGAGCTCATCGGCCGGGAAGGGGTACAGGCGTTCGACGCGCACGATGGCCACGTCCGTGGCTCGCTCCATCTCATCCGAGGCGATGAGGTCGTAGTAGATCTTGCCGCTGCACAGGAGGACGCGCCGGACGTCGGCGGCGGCCTTCGCATCGCCGAAGCGCGTGTCGTCCAGGACCGCGGCGAAGCCCCCGCTCGCCAGCTCGGACGGACGTGACGCGGCCTGCGGCAGCCGGAGCAGCGACTTCGGGGTCATCACCACCAGCGGTCGCGCGTCCCGGTGGCGCGCCTGCCGTCGCAGCAGGTGGAAGTACTGGGCCGGCGTGCTCGGGTACACGACCCGGATGTTGCCCTCCGCTCCGAGCGCCAGGAAGCGCTCGAGGCGCGCCGACGAGTGCTCCGGCCCCGAACCCTCGTAGCCGTGGGGAAGGAGCAGCGTCAGACGAGACGACAGCCGCCACTTCGCGAGCCCGGAGACGAGGAACTGGTCGATGATGATCTCGGCGCCGTTCACGAAGTCGCCGTACTGGGCCTCCCACAGGACGAGGGCGTCCGGCGCGGTGACGGCATATCCGTACTCGAAGCCGAGTGCCGCGTACTCGCTGAGCGGGGAGTTGTGGAGCTCGAAGGACGCCTTGGCGCCCGGCAGGTGCTGGAGCGGCACGTGACGCTCGCCGGTCGAGGCGTCCCACAGGCCGGCATGGCGCTGGCTGAACGTGCCGCGCACGGTGTCCTGGCCGGTGAGCCGAATCGGGGTTCCCTCGACGAGGAGCGTGGCGAATGCCAGGAGCTCAGCGTGCGCCCAGTCGACCTTCGCGTCGTCGTCCTCGAGCGCCCCGAGGCGACGTTGGAGCTGCTTGACGAGCTTGGGGTGCACGTTGAATCCGTCGGGGACCATCGAGATCGCCTGGTTGAGCTCCCGGAGCTTCCCGAGGCCGACGGCGGTCTTGGGCTCGGTCACCTTGGGCTGCGGGATCTCCTCCGAGCCGCGGTCCAGCTCGCCCCCCGACTCGCCGTCTCCGGTGCCGGCGCGAACGGCCGCCTGGCGGGCGGCGAGGTCGCGCTGTGCCTCCTTGATCTTCGCTTCGGCCTCGTCGGCGGTCAGGACGCCGGCCTCGATCAGCTTGGTCTGGTACCGCTCGCGGACGGTCGGGTGGTGCGTGATCTCCGCGTACATCGCCGGCTGCGAGTAGGCGGGCTCGTCGCCCTCGTTGTGGCCGTAGCGCCGATAGCCGACGAGGTCGATGACCACGTCGTGTCCGAACGCCTGCCGGTACATCATCGCCAGCCGGGCGGCGGCCAGGCAGGCCTCCGGGTCATCGGCGTTGACGTGGATGATCGGCGCATCGAAGCCCTTGGCCAGGTCCGAGCTGTAGTCGGTCGAGCGCGCCTCGCGCGGGCCGGTGGTGAATCCCACCTGGTTGTTGGCGATGACGTGGATCGTGCCACCGGTGGCATAGCCGTCGAGGCGTGCCATGTTGAACGTCTCGGCCACCACGCCTTGCGCCGCGAACGCTGCATCGCCATGGATGAGGAGCGGCAGCGTCACGGCGGGGTCCGACGTGGCGACCGGGCCGGAGCGGTCCGTCTGCTCGGCACGCGTGCGCCCCTCGATCACCGGGTCCACCGCCTCGAGATGGCTGGGGTTCGGCGACAGGACGACCCGCACCTCCTCGTCGTCGGCGGTGAGGTAGCCGCCCTCGGCCCCAAGGTGGTACTTCACGTCGTCCAGTCCGCCCTTGGGGGCGATCGCGGCGCTGCCACCCGTCCGGCCGGCCTCGAACTCCGAAAGGATCGCCTCGTAGGAGACGCCCACCACGTGCGCCAGGACGTTGAGGCGACCGCGGTGTGCCATGCCGATCATCACCTTGCGGGCTCCCTGGTCGGCCGCGTCGCCGATGATGACGTCGAGCATCGGCACCATGGAGTCCAGGCCCTCGATGCTGAACCGCTTCTGTCCCAGGTAGGCCTTGTGGAGGAAGCGCTCCAGGCTCTCGACCGTGATCAGCCGTTCGAGGAGCGCGATCTGGTCCTCGGCCTCGAGCGGCAGGCGATGCTCGCCGGATTCGATCACGCGACGCAGCCAGACGCGCTCCTCGTGCGAGCCGAGGTGCTCGACCTCGTACGCGATCGTGCCGGAGTACGTCTCCTGGAGGTGGGGAAGCGCCTCGGCCAGGGTGCGCCCCGGAACGTAGATGCGCATGAGCTCGGCGGGGATCGTCTGCATGCTCTCGTCCGTCAGGCCCAGCGGCGCGGGTTCGAGCGCGGGGTCGCCGGTCGGCTCAGCGCCGAGCGGGTCCAGCCGGGCCCCCATGTGGCCGAAGTGCCGATAGGCCTTCACCAGCGCCATGCCCGCCGCGACCGCCTTGAGGTGCTCGTAGACGTTGCCCTGGTCGGGGACCAGTGGCGCGGTCACGACGGGAGCGCCGGCCGCCTCCGCGGGCGGAGGCATCGGCTCCTCGGTGGTGACGTCGGCGGCGCGCGCACCCATGGACGCGAAGAGGTCGGAGTAGAAGCCGTCGTCGCCCGAGAGCAGCCCATCCATGCGGCGCAGGAACATGCCCGACTCCGCGCCCTGGATGATGCGATGGTCGTAGGTCGAGCTCATCGTCATGCGGCGGTCGCCGCCGACCGTTCGAATCGTGCCCGTGGCGATGATGCTGCCCTGGTTCGGCATGAGGCGCGGGACGCTGGCGGTGGTGCCGAGCGTGCCGGGGTTGGTCAGGGTGATGGTCGCTCCCGCGAAGTCGTCGGGCGACAGCTTGTTGGTGCGGGCCTTCTCGACCAGCTCCTCGTAGCGGGTGTGGAACGCGGCGAAGTCCATCTCGTCGGCACCCCTGATGACGGGCACCACGAGGAACCGGGACCCGTCGCGGCGCTCGACGTCGACCGCCAGGCCGAGGTTGATCGCCCCGGGGTCCACCCGGTGCGCCTGGTCCTCGATCTCGGTGTAGTAGTGGCTCATCGAGCGCATCTCGGCCGCGGCCTGCACGATGGCCCATCCGATCAGATGGGTGAAGCTCGCCTTGCGCGGCGCGACCTGTGCGTTGAGATCCTTGCGCCGCGCCTCGAGGGTCGCAACGTCGATCTCACGGAAGCTCGTGGCCGTCGGTACCGCGAGGCTGGCGATCATGTTCTGGGCCAGGCGCGACGCGGGGCCCTTGATGGGAGTGGCACCCTCAGGCAGGCTCGGCCCGGACGGTGCATCCCCGTTGCCGGGAGTCTTCGGCTCGACGGTGACAGGCTCGAAGCCTCCGGCACCGGAATCGAAGAGGCCCCGCCACTCCGGATCGACGCTGGTCGGATCGGTGCGGTACTGCTCGTACAGGTCGGCAACGTACCCGGCGTTGACGAGGTTCAGCTCGTCGAGCGCCTCGGCGCCGGTCGTCGATTCGGGGTCGGACATCTCAGGGTCAAGGATACGGCGCCGCGTCGGTTGCTGCCTTCCAGCGCCGATACTTCCTTGGTCCTGGAAGGGGCCGCGACCACCGAAACATCGGATCTGGGGTGCTTGCCGGGTCCTCAGCCCTGTCGGCGCTCGAAGATGCCACGAACCAGGACGACCAGCCCGATCCCGATGATGGCCGCCGGCAGCAGCCACTCGGCGAATGCCAAACGATCGCCGCCGATGCCGACCACCCCTTCGAAGAACAGGAAGCCGATCCCGAACAGCGCGAGTCCCCCAAGCAAGCCCCAGGTTCCGTTCCGCACGTCCGACGCGTCCCCGGATCGAATTCCCCACAGCGCCAGGCCGAGTCCGCTTGCCGCCGGGCCGACCAGGGCCCAGCCGTAGGCCCACGTCTCCCATCGGCCCGTCTGATCCTGGTAGAGCAGGACGAGTCCCACGGTCGTGACCACGGTGCCGGCAATGATCATGCCCCGATCGCCGCTGACGATGCCGACGACGAGCAGCACCGCGCCGATCGCGATGACCAGGAACGGCCACCCGACATCGTCGACGCCGATTCCGAGCATCTGCCCGGCAAGCAGCGCTGCGCCACCCAGCACCAGGACGAGCCCGACGGCGATCGTCGACGAGGTCTGGCCATGGCGCGGTTCAGATCGGGGGGCGGAGTCGTCGGTCATGGGTCGATGCTACCGACGGCGTCCAACGCGCGGCTAGCATGTCCGACATGGACCTCAACGCAGACCTTGGCGAGAGCTTCGGGCGCTGGGTGCTGGGCGACGACGAGCGACTCGTTGAGCACATCACCAGTGCCAACGTCGCCTGTGGCTTCCATGCCGGCGACTACGCAGTCATGGAGAAGACCGTTGCGCTGTGTCGGGACGCGGGCGTTGCCGTCGGTGCACAGCCCGGGTACCCGGACCTCGCCGGATTCGGTCGCCGCGCCATGCAGCTGGCACCCGACGAGGTCGAGTCCATGGTGCGCTACCAGATCGGCGCGCTCGAGGCCTTCTGCCGCGCCAACGGCGTCGAGATGCAGCACGTGAAGCCGCACGGCGCCCTCTACAACAGCGCGGCCGCCGATCCGGCGCTGGCCGCGGCCATCGCGCGAGCCACCGCGAAATTCAGCACGGACCTCTTGTTGTTCGGCCTCGCGTCGTCCGTGCCGATGGCGGAAGCGGCCGCCGACGCTGGCCTGCGGTTCGTGCCCGAGGCGTTCGCCGACCGCCGCTACCTCGGTGACGGCTCCCTCCAGCAACGGAGCGTCCCCGGCTCGGTGATCTCCGATCCCGCACAGGCGGCGGCGCAGGCGCGCTCGATCGCCGTTGACGGTGGCGTGGATGCCGACGACGGCACGCGCGTGGCGATATCGGCGGAGAGCATCTGCTGCCACGGCGATACGCCGGGAGCGGTGGAGATCGCATCGGCCGTGCGCCGGTCGCTCGAGGATGCGGGCATGACTGTCGCCGCGCCGGAACGGCCGTGATCCGGTCGTTCGGGGAAGCGGCCCTGCTCGTGGAGCTGGACGGGCCGGAGCTCGCGCAGGCCCTCGCCGCGTCCCTGCGCGCGGACCCACCTGCAGCCATGCTCGAAGCGATCCCGGGCCTTGCCTCTGTGCTGGTGGAGCTGGACCCGCTCCATGGGGAAGCTGACGCCATGGCGGTTGAACTCGAGGGTCGCCTCGCCGGCCTGCGCCCACGCGAAGTCGAGGGCCGCCTCCACCGCATCCCGGTGACGTACGACGGTCCGGACCTGGACGAGGTGGCCGAGCTGACCGGCATGTCGCGGGACGAGGTGGTGGCCGCTCACGCTTCGGTGGTTCTTCGCGTCCTGTTCTGCGGCTTCGCCCCTGGATTCGCCTACCTGGGTGACCTGCCGGATCGTTTGCGAGTCGAGCGCCTGAAGACGCCCCGGACGACGACGCCTCCCGGCTCGGTCGCGGTGGCCGGAACGATGAGCGCCATCTACCCCGCGGCCCTGCCCGGGGGCTGGCGGATCATCGGGCATGCCGCGCTGACCCTCTTCGACCCGCGATCGGATCGACCGGCGCTGCTGATGCCCGGCGACCGCGTGCAGTTCGAACCGGCGTGATCGAGGTCGATGAGCCCGGCTTCCTGACCTCGGTCCAGACGGCGGCCGGTCGGCCGGGGTGGCGGCACGTTGGGGTCCCCATCGGCGGCGCCGTCGATCAATGGAGCGCCCGACTCGCCAACCGCCTGGTGGGAAACCCGGACGACGATGCGCTGCTCGAGATCACGCTCACAGGTCCGGCGCTTCGGATCCTCGGGGCCACGACCGTCGCACTTGCCGGTGCACGATTCGAGGCGACGCTCGACGGCTTGCCGATGGCCACCAACGTGGGACGCCACGCTCGGGGCGGGTCGCTGCTCCGGATCGGCCGTGGGACGGGTGGGCGCTGCTACCTCGCGGTCGCCGGCGGGTTCGTCACCGATCGGGTGCTCGGATCAGCCAGCACGGACCTTCGCTCCGAGTTCGGCGGTCACGAAGGAAGAGCGTTGAGGCGAGGTGATCGGCTTGAGACAGGCGTGTCGGCTGGACCCCTTCGCCGATGGCGGGGGACGTTCGGCGACGGCCCCATCCGCATCGTCGCCGGCGTTCACGCCGACGGCCCGCAGCAGCTCAGCGGGGTGGAATGGACCGTGAGCGACCAGGCGGATCGCACCGGGGTGCGGTTCGACGGCGCGCCGATCGTGCTCGAGCCGGCGGAGGTGGCCTCCATGGCCCTGCCGCTCGGCGCCATCCAGCTGCCGCCCGATGGACGGCCCATCGTCATGCTCGCCGACCGACCGGTGACGGGGGGCTACCCGGTGCCGGCCGTCGTCATTCAGGCCGACATCGGCCGGGTCGGGCAGCTCCTGCCGGGGCAGACCGTGCGTTTCGAGCTGGTCCCGACCGACGAGGCTCGCCGGCTGCTGCGCGAGATGGAACGCGAGCTCGCCGCCGTCGAGGCCATCGATCCGTCGACGGACGACGAGCCCGGGTGGGCCGGAGCCCTGCGCTGATCGGCTAGTTCTGAAGCTCGCTCTGCGGCCGGAAGACGAGCCTCTCGGCGCCGCACTGCTTCTCCTAGGGATGTTCCTACGACCCCAAGGGGCCCGCAAGACCACTACCACCCGGCCTCTGTTAGCCTCGGAATCCGATGAGCGAGACCGGCGCACCACTTCCCGATGGGGCCTCGCCTGATGAGGCGGCTCCGACGCGCGCCGAGCGCTACCACCTGGTCACCGAGATCGAGGCCGTCCTCGACGGCCCGACGACCTACCTGGCGTTGCTGTTCGCCGCGCTCCTGGTCGCCGAGATCGTGCTGTCGGCACAGGGCATGGCGGTGCCGGCGGTCCTGGGCTGGATCCAGCTCGCGATCTGGGCCGTATTCGTCGTCCACTTCCTCCTCGGAATCACGATCAGCCCCGACCGCGGGCGATACCTGCGGCGCAACTGGCTGACCGCGCTGTCACTGGTCGTGCCGTTCCTGCGTGCCTTCCGGGCGCTGCGGGCCATCCGTGCGATCCGAGCCACCACCTCGCTCCGGGTGCTCGCCGGCTTCAATCGGTCGGCGCGCAGCCTTCGCGGCGTCCTGGCATGGACGCGTGCCGGGTATGCCGGCGCCCTGGCGCTGACCGCTGCGTTCCTCGGGTCGGCCGTGCTCCTGATGTTCGAGTCCGATGCGCCGAACTCGCAGATCACCGACTACGCCGAGGCGCTGTGGTGGGCATCCGCCACCCTCACCACCGTAGGTGCCGCCTCGGAGCCGGTGACCCTCGGCGGACGCATCGTGGCGCTGATCATCATGCTCGGCGGGCTGGTGCTGCTCGGCTACGTGGCCGGGGTCCTTGCCGCTCTCTTCTTCGGCAAGCGGCCGGAGGGAAGCTAGCGCTTCGGCTCGCCCTTCCAGCCCTTGACGCCCCGCAGTGAGGAGGCCCCAGCCGGGGAACTCTCCCCGATGACCGAGAAGCTGCCGTCGGTCTCGAGGACGACGGCAGCGACATCCCCCAGATCGCCGATGCCCTGGGACCGAACCGCGGCCAACACCTCCTCGCGTGTCACGCGCTCGTCGTGGAGCGCCGTTTCCTGC
>JAGXHP010000038.1 GCA_024636135.1 Chloroflexota bacterium | reverse complement strand
GTGGTTCTTCGCCTTCCTCGTCAGCCTCGGGGTGATGGCCATCACCGACAGCTGGGCGAGCGAGACGTTCGGGCCGGCGCCGTATGCGCTGGTGGTGATCGGCTGGGTCATCAACGTCGGCCTGCCGCTGGGGATCGTGTTCCTGCTGCTTCGCTATTCAGACATCCGCCGCCGGGCGGCGGAGGTACGGGCCGATGCCCTGCTGTCGAACGCCATCCCGGCGTCGATCGCCACGCGACTCAAGCATGGGGAAGAGCGAATCGCGGAGAACTATCCGGAGACGACCGTGATGTTCGCGGACATCGCCGGCTTCACGCCATGGGCGAACCGCACCGATCCCGACATGGTCGTCGGCATGCTCGAGGACCTCTTCACTCGCTTCGACGGCGTGGCCGCGAAATGCGGCATCGAGAAGCTCAAGACCATCGGCGACGAGTACATGGCGGTGGCAGGTGCCCCGATCGCACGGGAGGACCACGCCGATGCGGCCCTTGACGCCGCGCGCCACCTGCTCGACGAGTCGGGCCGATGGCAGCAGACCCACGGGCTCGACCTGCCGATCAGGATCGGTCTCGCGAGCGGCCCGGTCGTCGGCGGCGTGATCGGCCAGCAGCGCATCCTGTTCGATCTCTGGGGCGACACCGTCAACACGGCCGCCCGGATGCAGGCGACGGGCATCCCGGGCCGAATTCAGATTTCGGCAGGCACCATGACTCGCGTGTCCGACCGATACCGCTTCGAACCGCGCCTCGTGGAGGTAAAGGGTCTGGGGCCGTTGACGACCTACCTCCTCGTGTCGTAGGGAAGGACTAGGCTATTCGTCTGCGGCCGAGGAGCCGCGGGCTCGCTGAGAGGAGAAACCCCGTGTCACGAGAGATTCACTGCCCCATGGGCGACGGCGACCTCCAGGCCGATGACGACGCGCAGCTGCTCGAGAAGGTGCGGGCGCATGCCGCCGAGGCACATCCCGAGCTGACCGAGGAGCAGATCCAGGAGGTCATGGCCAACGGGGCTCACGACAGCCACTGAGGCTCCGTGGTCGCCCGGCCCGCTCGGCGCCCCGCCTAGGACAGGCGCGCAAGCCCGGGGACGTCGTCGAAGGCCCGGTCGAAGCTCAGCACCTGGGCGATGGCGTGGCGCTGCATGACGGCGATGTGGATCGCGTCGCGTGCCTGGAGCGTGGGCGTGGTCAGAAGGGTGCGGGCGCGTTGCGCATCGTCGAGCTCGATCGGCAGGACGGCGTCGACGATGCCGAGCAGCGCATCGAAGGCGGGGCCGATCGCGTCGCGCCGGTTGATGGCCACGTAGCGATGGAGGATCTCCTGCATTACCTCGGCATCGGTCACCAGTGGCTCGCCGTCGATGATCGCCCGCTCCAGCAGACGCCGGGCGGCATCCTTGTTCGGGTGCGCGGCACCGACCAGGTACATCGGGATGTTCGAGTCGACGAAGATCACGGCTCCGAGCGGTACCCCTGGGCGATCTCGTCGAGCAGAAGCTCGATCGGCCCTGTCGGGAAGTCGTGGGCCGTCGCCGCGTGCAGCGCCCCGAGCTTGTCTGCGGAGGTCGCCCCGGCGTCCTCGGTCCGCGCGCGACGCAGGGCGGCCCGGACCCAGGCTGCTACCGATTGGCGGCGCTCGCGCGCCGCGCGCTGGATATCGGCCAGTTCGTCGTCCTCGAGCAGCACCTGGAGTCGCTTAGTCACGCGGTGAGTATTCATGACTCATCAATCTGAGTCAATCGGGTGAATCCGGGCACGCCACCATTGTCGGTCCGCCCACGTACCGGCCGACAGGCATGGCTGGCATCGTTCTCGTCACCGGTCCACAGGCAGCGGGCAAGACGACCGTATCGGCTCTGCTGGCCCGTCGATTCGTGCGCGGCGTGCACCTCGAGGGCGATGCGTTCCGGCGGTTCATCGTCGCCGGTCGATCCGAGATCACGCCGGACGCACCCGATGAAGCGCTGTCGCAGCTGCGCCTTCGGTATCGGATCACCGCATCGGCGGCGCGTGCGTACGTCGAGGCCGGCTTCGATGTCGTCGTCGACGACGTCGTCGCGGGACCGATGCTGGCCGAGGTCACGGAGCTGCTCGAGGTCGATGCGCGTCGCGTCGTCGTGCTCCTGCCGTCGCGCGACGTCATCGCAGAACGCGAGAAGGCACGACACGGCACGGGCTATCGCGCCTGGTCGATCGATCAGCTGTCCGAGGTGTTCGAGACCGGCACTCCGCGGATCGGTACGTGGATCGATACGTCGGACCTGACTGCGGAGGAGACGGTCAGCTTGGTGCTGGGTGCGATCGGGGGGTGAGCGCCGTCACGCCTGCGGCCCAAGCGCGAGGGCCACGAGGAGGTTGACGAAGTTCGCCGTCGCGTGAGCGGCGAGCGGGGCGACCAGGCTGCCGGTGCGAAGGGCGAGAAACCCGAGGAGCATGCCGGCGGCGGCGGGGATGGCGAGCCACGGCAGTTCCGGAAGGAGTCCCTCCAATGGGAACAGGCCGTAGTGGACGAGGCCGAAGAGCGCCGATGAGCCTATGAGCGCCACCCAGCGCCCGTACTCCCTCAGCCAAGCGTGGAGAACGAGGCCGCGGAAGAATAGCTCTTCCGCCACGGGCGCCAGGACCACGGATGAAAGGGCGAAGAGCCAGAGGGGCTGACCAGGCAGCGCGAACCATAGAGAGTCGTCCGTCGCTGCCTGAAGCATCGGAGCCTGCGTCGTATCGAGCGGGATCAAGTGTGTGATGGCCAGCAGAGCCGCCTGGGCCGAGCCGCCGACTGCGATGCCGATGACGCGTGCCGCAGGATTTGGGCGTCTCGGAAGAGGCGCAGGCCGGGCATCGGGCGGGCGCGCAGGACAAGCCACGTCGTGACGAGCGCGGCGACCGGCGTGGCGAATGTCCAGATGATCACCGGCGCCAGATCGGGAATCCCGCCCTCGAGGGCCAGGTTGATGGAATGCCTCGCGGGTAGCATCAGGAACACCGAGAGGCCCGCGATCAACGCCAGCAGCATGAGCACCGATGGCCCGCGGTACCGCGTCTCGGGCAGCGCTCGTCGCTCGCGCACCTGGTGCTGTGCCAGCAGTGTCATGCCGATCATCAGGGCGATTGTTCCGAGCCGCGGAAGCGCCTCTTCACCCCCCGCGGGCCCGATATCGCCCACGACCCAGTTCGTCCGCACGTCGCCCGCGACCGCGAAGGCTGCGATCCCGGCCAGAATGAGCGCCCACGCCACGATGCGCCGGACGGGCCATCGCGCGACGGTCGCCGGCTTCGGCCTCCGAAGGCTCAGCCTGATCGGGCTGCGAGTAGCTCATCCCCCTGGTTCCTCTCCGTCAGCTGGCTTGCTGGGTCGGTTGGCAACGGTAGCAGGGGACCATGTGCTGGAGGCCGGCGATGAGCTTCTCGTGCTTGGTCTTGCCTCGAACGGACCGCTCGGCATTAGGATCCGCGCCTGAGCGGCATGCCCGGCGATCGGTTGCCGCCAGACGTAGCCCTCCGGCACGCGGACTCCTCGGCCTCGAGCATGAGGGTCGCGGCCGGCCGGCCGCTACTGACCCTGTAGCCAACCGACAACGAGTTCCTCGCTCAATCGCCGAGGCGGTCCGCTTTCGTCCACGCGGACGGCGAACGTGCCGCGGTGCGATGGGTCATGGAGTGCGAAGCGGATCTCCTCGCCGCTCGGCGACCAGGACGCCGGGGTCAAGGCCTGGCAGCACCCATCCTCGGTCTGGAAGACGATCCGTTCTGCCCGACCGCACTGCCCCCTCAGCGGATCATTGACCGCGCGACGCCCTCGGCTCAGCCGGCATACCACTTGGTGGGCGAGGACTCCGATGCCTCGTTCCGGCTCACGCGGGAGGCCGGGCAGGAACGCTACCGAGCCGGGCAGGAGATCGATGTCCTGGCCACATTGACCTACCTCGGTCCGGCCGACGCGGTCGTCGCGCGGCAGCATGACGGCGCGGTCGTGAAACCGCGCCGTCATGGCCTGGAAGGAAGGGACTAGTTGCGGCGGGTGATCTCTCCGCACAGCACGGGAAGGCTGGCCTCCATGAAGTTGGAGTACGTTCCATCGCCATCGAGGTCGAGGCCGTGCACCACGATCGACTCGTCTGCCACGTCGGCAGCATCACCATCCACGGTGAACGTGAACGAGTACGTGTAGCTCCCCCCGGCGTTCGCGACGGGTGCGATGCCGAGATTCAGGGGCTCCTGCGCCCCGGTTGTCGACAGGGTGCGCACGAACTCGGGACCGTAGAAGAAGGAGCCTTCCCCTACGCTGACAAGGCCGTCGCCATCCGTGTCGGCCGAAGGCGGCGGGCACTGGGACTCGGTCGTATCGGCGAAGCCATGGATGTGCTGGAGGTGCGGGAAGCCCGGCTCCGTGCCGGACACCGTGAGGCGAACGGTGAGCTGATCGCCGCGAAGTTGCAGGACCGCGTGGCCGCTGGCGCCTGAGTCGTTGAGCGCGCTCAGTTTGGCCGTATAGACAGCGTCCACGCGCGCCGCGGCGGGGACGGCGAGCGCTAGGGTGAGGGCGAGCGCGAGGAAAGTGGCGAGGCGTTTCATGAGACTCCTTGTTCGCTGGGGCCGGGGGGGGCAGCAGCCCCCGGCCGGTATTCTCGGGACGTCAGCGATACGTACCAGACCGAACCATGCATCACCGGACGCCGAGCACTTGGAGGTCCATCAGCTCGGCGACCACCATCGCGGGGTGACCGAAGGCGACCCGTCCCCCGATCGGCCACCACCAGACGCCGCCCTGGTTGTCGCCTATGACCGAACGGTCGAGCCCCGGGGATCCGGTCGAACGCCCGGTCGAAGCTCAGTACCTGCGGTACCCCTGAGCGATCTCGCCGAGCACCTGCTCACTCCGCCCTGTCGAGCAGTACCTGGAGTCGCTGAGTATTCGTGACTCCTCATGAGTCAAGCTGGCCGAGGCCGAGACGTTGATCATCGGTTTGCCTCGACCGTATGGCATGCATGCCACCTAATATATGGTAGAATGGGTGGCATGGAGAAGACGACCGTCTACCTGTCTGACGAGTTGAAGCGGGCGCTGCGTCGCGCGGCGCGTTCGACGGGTCGGAGCGAGGCGGATCTCATCCGAGAGGGGATCGGGTTGGTGGCGGGGACGCACCGAGTCGCGGAGCCGCGGCTGCCACTGTTCGAGAGCGGGCAACCGGACCTTGCCGACCGGGTCGACGAGGAGCTTGACGGCTTCGGCGACCGGTGATCATCCTCGACACGAGTGGGCTCCTTGCGGCCATCGATGGCAGCCAGCGACAGCATGAGGCTGCGCGACGCGCACTCGAGGAGGCGCCACCGCCGTGGATCCTGTCGCCGTTCGTGCTCGCCGAGCTCGACTACCTGCTCGCCACGCGGGTCGGGCAGGCGGCCGAGCGGGCCTTGCTGGCCGAGATCGGGCGTGGCGTCTATCGGCTCGAAGCCCTCGAAGCGGACGAGGTTGCCGCGGCCGAGCGGCTCATCGGTCGCCACGCCGACCTGGAGATCGGTCTGGCGGATGCCTCCATCGTCGTGCTCGCGAACCGCTACGGCGTGCGCGACCTCCTGACGCTCGACGAACGCCACTTCCGTGTCCTGCGTGGACCTGGTGGTCGCCCGTTCCGCCTCCTCCCCGCCGACGCCTGAGGTCTTGGCGAGTCCGTCGCCTCGGTCATCGCCACGGCTCTGGTCAGCCGATGCCGGCGGCGCGATCCAGCTACTGCAGGAGCTCGTGGGCGGCCAGCTCTACCGCTTTGTGCCGCCACTCGGCGGCGCGGTAGTGGCACGCGATGATGCCGCTGCGGTGGATCCGTCGAAGATCGCCCATCACGAAGGCGTAGCGGTCCTTGGTCTCGTCGGTGGCGTCATCGGTCAGACCCAGGTGCCATTCCGCGTACTCGTCCCAGGAGTGGGACTCCAGGTAGCGATTCTCGGCGTCGGCATCGGGCTGAACTTCGCCCCACGTGCTGTCGAGGGTGTACTGCCGGGCATCGATGCGTTCCCTTGCGCGCGCCACAGCCCGCGTGTTCACCGAATAGGAAGCCATGTCTCCGTGACTGCACAGGCGTTGCCAACCTGGGCGGCTCGGCGTTCGGCCCGGATGCCTGTCGGAGAGCGCCGCGTCGCCGTCAGCCGCTATATCGTTAGTGATATAACCGCTGACAGGGGCCAGCCGTCGACTGAACTCCGGTGTCTGCGCAGGTCGAAGATCACGTGAGCGGTCGACGATCCGACCGCATCAACCCAGAAACGCGGCAAGCTCCGCCAGCTCGCTGGTCCAGCCGGTGTCGTTCCCGTTGCGGTGCCGGTCGCTCTTGAAGCCTGACTCCCGCACGGTCAGCAGGGTCCCTCCGCTGGACAGCGGCTCGACCAGCCACTCGACCAGGGTCACTTCGTCGGCGGCATCGAGGTCCGTGTTCGCGTCGTTGGCCCAGCGCCACGCAAAGTACCTTGGGCGTTCGATCGCCTCGACGCGGACCGCGAACGACCCATGCGTGTCCCAATGGAACCTCCCATCGGCGCCTTCGACGAGCTCGATCTCCGCCCGATCCGGGAACCATTGCGAAAGCTCGTCGGGATCGGTGATCGCCCGCCACACACGGTCGGGAGAAGCGGCTAGCTCGAGCTTGCGTTCGATCGACGCGAGTGTCGTGTCGGGAGTGGTGACGGAATCGGTCATGTGCGTTCCTCCTCAAGGTGCGCCTGCAGCCGCTCAAGACGCGCATCCCACGCCGCGGCGTAGGGCGCGAGCCACGCGTCAACTTCGCGCAGTGGGGCGGGGTTCAGGGAGTGGAGACGTTCACGGCCGCGCCGGGCGATCGTCACCAACCCGGCGCCCTGGAGTGCGTCGAGGTGCTTGGTCACCGCCTGGCGGGTGATCGGCAGTCCGTCGGCCAGCTGGCTCACGGACATCGGCCCGCCTCCCCGCAGCCGATCGAGGAGCCCTCGTCGGGTGGGGTCCGCCAGCGCTGCGAACGTCGCCGTCTGCATCGGCTCATTATGCAACTCACAAGTTGCATGTCAAGCACTCGATGTAGTGCTCGGTCGCCGTCCGAGCCGAGTTCGATCAGCTCGGCCCGTCCAGTCCAGCGAATATATCGTTAGTGACATAACCGCTGACGGGAGACAACTTTCGATCTGTCAGGCGAGGGTGGCCCATCGGTGATCCTCATTCGCTGAAGACGAATCCGAAGCGGTCAACTCGGTCGAGGCACTCGGCCGGCTGCCAGTCGGGCCGGGCGTGACCCTGGCCGACGTCGCAACGATCGACGAGCAGAACGTTCGCGCCACGGTGAGCCGGGTCGGTGGCGCACCCTCGTCCACGGTGAGCGGCGAGGTCATCGGCGAGGACACCGGCGCGATCTCGGCGGCGGTCCAGGCCGAGCTCGATCGGCTCGAGGATGACGGGCAGCTGCCGGCGGGCGTATCGGTCTCGGTCGGTGGCGTCAGCCAGCAGCAGGCCGAGGCGTTCGGCGGCCTCTTCGTCGCGATGGGAGTGGCGGTGGCGCTCGTCTACCTGATGCTCGTCCTCGCCTTCAACTCGCCGGGGCGGTCACACCCGCGTGCGGCCGATCCTCATGACGGCGCTGGCCACGATCCTTGCGCTCGTGCCGCTGGCGGCGGGGCTCAACGAGGGATCGATCATCGCGGCCGAGCTCGGCACGGTGGTGATCGGCGGGCTGCTGAGCTCCACGTTCCTCACCCTGATCGTGGTGCCGGCGGCCTACTCGCTGGTGGAGGGGCTTCGGGCTCGGCTCGGCGGCCGGCCGGCCTGACCGTCGCTGCCGGGAACGTCGTCGCTCGGTCCACCCGTCAGCTGCTCGCGAGGGCCGGCTG
>JAGXHP010000037.1 GCA_024636135.1 Chloroflexota bacterium | reverse complement strand
CTCCTCTCGTTCGTAGAAGGCCACCGGATCGCGATGAGAGCGCCGCTGTCGAGAACGATAACGTCGGAGACCTCCCAGGTCGCGGAGTTCGGCATCGGCGGGAGTGCGCGCCAGGCGCCCGTGATGTCCCAATCAGATCCCGGGCAGCAGGGGGGCGCCGGAGTCGCCGCCGAGGTCGCGGAGGGGGCGGAAGTCGGCGTCGGGTCGGGGGTCGCGGCCGGAGCCGACGTGGTAGGCGCTTCCTCCAGACTGGGGACCTCGGTCGGGTTCGCGCGCGTCGGGACGGCGACCGGGACGCTGGGCTCCGAGCGCCCGGCGCCACGCGGACCGGCCATGATCGCCACCGAGAGAAGCGTGCCGCCGAGGAGCGCCGCGAGGCCAACGGCGACTGCTGCCGCGAAGTAGCGCGGGCGCTGGAGAGCCTCGATGATGCTGCGCCAGGCGTCGGACACGGCTCAGGGTCCTCGCGATCAGGGCGAGTCTACTCTTGAGGTCTGCTGCGTGACTACGGGACGTTTGGCCGATACCATCTGTCACATGGAAAGCGATGGGCCGATGACTCCCGAGGACGCCGAGCGGGCGCACCTGCGCGGGCCCGAGGGCGACCCGGAGCAGCGCGGGCATCGGCGCATGCAGGAGCTCCGCAAGATCGGGCGCGACTACCCGTTCATCTGCCCCGTGGATTTCAAGCCACATAAGGGGTCGCCAATTGGTGAGGACCCGAACCAGGATCCGACGTTCGTTGCGAAACATCGCGAGGATGATGGCGCCCATTACCTGGACTGATCGGCGGTCGGATCCGACATGCTGAGCTGTGACCAGTGCGGGACACGGATGGCCCAGCTGCCCGTTCGGATCGAGGTGGTCCGGGAAACGGGTCCGATTGGGCTGCCGTCCACGCCGGCGCATGGCGAGACCGTGAACTTCACGAAGCCGTACCGATTCTGCTCGTCCGACCATCTGTATCTCTGGGCGCGCGAGGGTCGGATGATGATCTGCAACCGGCAGCCCACGCGGTTCGAGGAGGCCATGCAGCCCTACCTGCCGTCCCGCCACATGGGTGGTCGCGTCGGACTGTGCGACGGCCACCACACCGGCTCGCACGAGTGGAAGGAAGCGTACCCCGCGTGAGTCGGCGGGGAGTATATCGGTATATACCGTCCGTGCCGCTGACCCCGCAGGTAACGGCCCACTAGACTGCATCGGTCCATGCAGAAGTTCGTGATCACCGGCGGCGTCCCGCTCTCGGGCGAGGTCCGCATTGCCGGCGCCAAAAACGCGGTCCTGAAGATGATGGCCGCTGCCGTCCTCACCGACCAGCCGTGCCTGCTGCGCAACGTACCGAACATCAGCGACGTGGCGATCCTGCGCGAGCTGCTGTCGGACATCGGCTTCGAGGTCCGCCGCATCAACGGCGATGCGCTCGAGCTGCATGCGGTCGAGGCGACCTGGCCGTTCGTGCCGCTCGAGGCCGGCGTCAAGATGCGCGCCAGCTTCATCCTGCTGGGCCCGATGCTCGCGCGCTTCGGTCGCGTCATCCTGCCCAACCCCGGCGGTGACCGGATCGGCCGCCGGCCCGTCGATCTCCACGTCTCTGCTCTCGAGCAGATGGGGGCGACGATCGTGTATCGCAACGGCTACTACTTCGCCTCGGCGCCCGAGGCCGGCCTGCATGGCGCACACATCGACTTCCCGACGGTGACAGTCATGGGAACGGAGAACGCCATGATGGCCGCGACGCTGGCGCAGGGAACCACCGTCCTCGACAACGCGGCGCTCGAGCCGGAAGTGGACGACCTCATCCAGATGTTGGGCGGGATGGGAGCACGGATCGAACGGACGGCGGATCGGCGCATCGAGATCGATGGCGTCGATGCCCTTCACGGGACCGAACACCGCGTCCTCGGAGATCGGCTGGAGGCCGAGACGTTCGCCATTGCCGCCGCCGTCACGGGCGGAAGTGTGAAGGCGACCGGGGTGGACCCATCGCACCTTGGCGCTTTCCTGTCCGTGTGCGACCAGATGGGCATCGCGTACGAAGCCGATGCGGCCGGGTCAACGCTGACGGTGCACGGTGCGGCGAACGGCGGCCTGCGCGCCGTCGACGTTCGGACCGATCCGTACCCGGGCTTCGCCACGGACTTCCAGGCACCGCTGTCCGTGCTCATGACGCAGGCCCAGGGGACCTCGTCCATCCACGAGACGATCTTCGAGGACCGGCTGGACCACCTCCTCGAGCTGGTGCGGATGGGCGCCCGGGTCGAGCTCGTCGACGAGCGCCATGCCCGCATCACGGGCCCGACACAGCTCCACGGGGCCGAGGTCGGGATCGCGGACCTGCGAGCCGGAGCCACCCTCATCCTCGCGGCACTGACCGCCGGGGGAACGAGCGTCATCTCGGGCATCGAGCACGTCGATCGCGGCTACGAGCAGATCGAGGCGAAGCTGGTGGCGCTCGGGGCGAGGATCAACCGGATCGAAGCCTAGCGGCGGGCCGGCTGGCAGCGCGGGCACCAGAACGTCTGCCGCGCGAGCTCACCCTGGCGGCGCACCGCGATCAGCGTGCCGCAGCGGCGACAGGGCCGTCCGGCGCGACCGTAGACCCACAGCTCGTGCCCACGCCGCGGGCTCGCGGTGGTGACTCGCGCGCCGCCCCGCGTGTTGGCCTGGAGCAGCCGTCGGGCGGTCCGCAGCGTCCGGTCGAGCTCGGCATCGTCGAATCGGGCGACCGGACTCCAGGGATCGAGGCCCTCGATGAACGCCACCTCGCTCTTGTAGACGTTGCCGATGCCGGCCACCGCCCGCTGATCGAGGAGCGCGTTGCCGAGCTCCTCCGCGTCCCGCGTCCGGAGCCGGGCCAGCGCCTCTTCCGCGTCGAACGACTCGCTCAGCAGGTCCGGCCCGAGCGCGTTCAGCGGGGTTGACCGCCGCAGGTCCGCCTCGGTCAGGAGCTCGACGATCGGGGTGTTGAACGCCACAGCCACCGACTCCGCCGTCTCGATCACGGCGCTGGCCTCGTGCGCTGGCCGTCGCCATGGCTCCCCCGGCCGATACCGATGCCACGAACCGCTCATGCGCAGGTGGCTGCGCAGCGTCAGCCCGTTGTCGAAGCCGATGAGCAAATGCTTGCCGCGAGCCTCCACGCGCTCGACAGTCGCACCGGCCAGCCGCGAGAGGTCCGGCACCCGGCGCATTCCAGGACGAGCCTGCGCGCGCGCCACCGTCACGCGCCGTCCCTGCAACGCCGCCCGCAGGACTTCGGCGGTTCGAAAGATCGTGTCGCCTTCAGGCATGCGGCGAATTGTGCGCCGTAAGCGTCCGATAAGCGCCGCGGCCGACTCTTGTCCGATGAATGCCGTGCAGGTCGGGCGCCATGTCCGCGCCATCAGGCTCCGGAACGGCCTGCGCCAGTTGGATGTCGCGCGGCGCGCGAACGTCAGCCGCGGCGCTGTCTCGCTCCTCGAACGCGGTCATTCAGCCCGCCTCAGCATCGGCTCCGTCGAGAGCGTCCTGGCTGCGCTGGGCGCTCGGTTCGAGCCGCGCATCTCGTGGCGGGGCACGGACCTGGATCGCCTTCTTGACGCTGGTCACGCGGCACTCGGGGCGGCCGCGAAGGAGCGGTTGACGCGTTGGGGATGGAGCGTGCGCGCGGAAGTCAGCTTCAACCATTTCGGTGAGCGCGGCCGCATCGACCTCCTCGCCTGGCACCCGGTGACCGCCACCGTCCTCGTCATCGAGCTGAAGACCGACCTCGTGGACGTGCAGCAGCTGCTCGGCAGCATTGACGTCAAGGCCAGAATTGCACACCGCCTCTTGCCGGATCGCCGCGTCGGGGCGATCGTGCCGGCCGTCATCTTCCTGGAGGATCGAACGACACGCCGACGCCTGGAACTGGTCGCAACCCTGTTCGATCGCTACGCCGTCCGAGGCAGGGAAGCCGTCACATGGCTTCGCCGGCCTCTTCCCCCCGCTCCGACGGGGCTTCTCTGGTTCGCCTCCCTGCCAAACGCTCGCGTGGTTCGCATTAGCGGCCAGCGAGTGCGGATTCGGCGGCCGTCAGCGCCAGGCTGAGTGTGGCGGGCCGTGCTGTGGCGGCTCCCAAGGGGTACCGCGTCGGCTAACGCGAACCAGGGAAGCAGTCGTCAGATGGAGAGTGCTCTTCTGGACATACGCCCGTCTCGCGAGCGCTTGGCAACAAGCACCCGCCCGCTCGTCTCGACCGGGCTTCGCTGGCTCGCCTCCTGACATACGCGCTCGTGGTTCGCATTAGCGGGCGGCGAGGGCGGATTCGGCGGCGGACAGCGACGTCCTGAGCGTGGCCGCGGCTCCGACGCCCCTCTGCCGCCGGCAAACGCGAACCAGGAAGGCAGTTGTCAAGCCGGGCGCGTCCATCTGGCCATACGCCCCCCTCGCGAGCGCGTGGCAACGCCCCGCCACCACAGGACAGGACCGGTCGTCGGGCTGTCCCTCGGTATACTTCGAGCGCCCCACCCACTCTGTTACGAGGGACCCCGCGCACCTCCATGAAGATCGGCATCGACCTTGGCACGGCCAACATCCTCGTGTACGTCAAGGGCAAGGGCGTCGTGCTCAACGAGCCGAGCGTCGTGGCCATCAGCGAGGACGACAACCGCCTCGTTGCCGTGGGCGAGGAAGCGCGCGAGATGATCGGGCGCACGCCGGGCAATGTCCGCGCCATCCGACCGATGCGGGACGGCGTCATCGCCGACTACCTCATCACCGAGGCAATGCTGCGCTACGTGATCAACAAGGTGGCCCGCGTCCGCCTCTTCAAGCCCGACGTCATGATCTCCGTCCCGTCCGGCGTGACAAGCGTCGAGAAGAGGGCCGTCAGAGACGCCGCCCTCAAGGCCGGGGCCAAGGACGCCTACCTGATCGAGGAGCCGCTGGCCGCGGCCATCGGCGCAAACGTCCCGATCTCCGGCCCGAGTGGCAACCTGATCATCGATATCGGCGGCGGGACGAGCGAGATCGCGGTCATCGCGCTCGGCGGGATCGTCGTCAGCGACTCGCTGCGGGTCGGCGGCAACCGATTCGACGAGAGCATCGCGAACTACATCCGTCGCAAGTACAACCTCATGATCGGCGACCGCACGGCGGAGGACGTGAAGATCCAGATCGGCTCTGCCATGCCGATGGACGAGCCGCTGCGGATGGAGGTCAAGGGTCGCGACATGATCGCCGGCCTGCCCCGCACCATCCCGATCACCTCCACCGAGATCACCGAAGCCATCGAGCAGCCGCTGCAGGCGATCATCACCGCCGTGCGCAACGTGCTGGAGCAGACGCCGCCGGAGCTCAGCTCCGACATCATCGACAAGGGGATGGTGATGACCGGCGGCGGCGCGCTGCTGCGCAACCTCGACAAGCTGCTGACCCAGGTCACGGGAATCCCATGTCATGTTGCTGAGAACGCCCTGAACTCCGTCGCCGTCGGCACCGGCATGGCGCTCGAGCACTTCGGAACCTTCCGAAAGAGCCTGGTCAGTCACTCGTGAGGCCGATGTGACCATCGCCAGCTCGGCGACTGAGCTGCGAACGACGCTCCAGGAACAGCGCGAGACCACCGGCGGACCCACCACCAAGCGGGTGTTCGCCGACTTCCACATCCACACGCGCTTCAGCCGCGACTCGATCCTCACCGAGGAGAAGTTCATCGAGTGCGCCGTCGATCGCGGCCTGACGCATGTGGCGATCACGAACCACAACAACGTCGAGGGCGCCGTCGCGGTTCGCGACAAGGTGGCCGAGATGGGTCTCACCGACCGACTGACCGTGATCCTGGGCGAGGAGGTCAGCACCGCGGACGGCGAGGTCGTGGGGCTCTTCCTGACGACGACGATCCCGCGCGGCCTGTCGGCGAACGAGACCGCGGACGAGATCCATCGCCAGGGTGGCCTCGTCAGCATCCCGCATCCGTTCGATCCCTTCCGCGGATCGCACATCAAGGAAGGGCCGCTGCGGAACCTCGCCGATACCGGGAAGATCGACGCCATCGAGATCTTCAACTGCCGGGTGACGTTCCAGCGCCACAACCTGGAGGCCGCCGAGTTCGCGGCGCGCTACGGCATCCCGGGCATCGCCGCCAGTGACTCGCACTCGAGCTTCGAGGTCGCGATGGCGTTCAACGCCCTGGCCCCGTTCGAGACGGCCGCCGAGCTCAAGGCGCTGCTGCCCGAGAACGATTGGCACGCGAGCCGGTCCTCGGTGTTCATCCATGCCACCACGCGCTGGGCCGTGTGGAAGAACCTGTTCGACGCCTGGCGCGGCAAGCGGACGGCCACCGGGCCGATCCTCGGCCCGCAGCCGCCGGAGGATGTCCGCCGCGAGCCGGTGAAGCGTCCCTCGCCGTCGGAGCTTCCCTCGCGCGAACCCGAGGCCGAGGAAGGTCGCGACGCGTGAGCGATCGTCCCGATCATCACGGGATCTACGAGCCGGCGGATGTCATCGACCCTCATGGCGAGGCCGTCATCCCCGAGCGCGAGGTGAGCCTCGCCAGACGGTTCCTCAACGTGCGCACGATCGGGTCGATCGTGTTCGCGGGCCTGATGCTCTTCCTCATGTTCCGCTTCGCGCTCAATGTCGACTTCGGCCGGACGTGGCAGCTGATCACGGGCGCGAACCCGGCCCTGCTGCTGGTGGCGACGTTCGCCTACTACCTCACGTTCCCGCTGCGCGGCTATCGCTGGCGGTTCGTTCTCGCGCGCAGTGGGGTCAGAGTCCCCTTCCGCGACGCCACCGAGATCCTGTTCCTGTCGTGGTTCGTGAACTGCCTGGTGCCGGCCAAGCTCGGCGACCTGTACCGCGCCTATCTGCTCAAGGGAAACTACGGCGCGTCAGGATCTCGCACGGTGGGCACGATCTTCATCGAGCGGATCGCCGACATCATCGTGATCTTCATTCTCGCCCTCGCCGCCGGGTACTGGAGCTTCCGGGGGCGATCACGGCCCGAGAT
>JAGXHP010000002.1 GCA_024636135.1 Chloroflexota bacterium | reverse complement strand
TCGCGCGTGACGCGAAAGACGGCTCCCAGCATGTCGTCGAGCATGCTGTCCCAACTGTCGTCATCGATGTCCGACACGGACTCCGTCCGGAACGCCGAGGTGGCGTTGACCAGCACGGCCACCGCCCCCAGCTCAGCGCTGACCGTGGCGGCCATCGCGGAGATCTCGGCCGTCGATCGCAGGTCGGCGCCGACCACAACGGCACGCCCACCGGTCCTCTGAATCTCATCGGCCGCATCGTGTGCACGACCCCGTCGCGTGGCGTCGCGCACGTGGAGGGCGACGCGTCCGCCCTCGGCAGCGAACGCCGACGCGAGCGTGGGACCCACGCCTCCGCCCGCACCGGTCACGAGCACGACACGTCCGCTGAGTCCAAGGTCCATGCTCCAAGGATAGCGGCCGAGCGTCAGAGAATGGCCGGCAGCTCGAGCGTGAATCGCGATCCCTCGCCCACGACGCTGTGCACGGTGATGTCCCCGTCCATCGAGCGGGCCAGGTCGCGGCTGATGGCGAGGCCCAGGCCCAGGCCCTCCGTGCGTGCCCCCGCGCTTCCCTCCAGGCGCACGAACGGCTCGAAGATGCGACTCAGCTGGTCGTGCGCGATGCCCGGCCCACTGTCCTGGATGGCAATGGCAGCACGATCGCCATCAAGGGCGGCTGTCAGCAGCACCTCGGCGCCGGGTGGACTGAACTTGAGCGCATTCGTGCCCAGGTTGAGGAGGATCTGCTGGACGGCACGCGGATCGCCGGACAGGCTCCCTTGCGCTTGAGCGGGCTCGCGACGCAGGGTGCACTCCTCCTCGGCCGCACGGACCGTGAGCAGCGTCTCCGCTCGAGCGACGACCTCCTCGATCTCCAGCGGCCCGACCTCCAGGCTTCGACGCTGTCCGTGCTGCGCGGCGAAGTCCAAAACGTCCTCGATGAGCGACGCCTGGTACACCGTCGAGTCCAGGATGCGCTGGGCGTACTTTCGCTGACGGTCGCTCAGCGTGCCGCTCGGGTCGCGGAGCAGGAGCTCGGTGTACCCCCTCGCCGCGCTCAGCGGGGTCCGCAGCTCGTGCGACACGATCGACAGGAATCGATCCTTGGCCGACGCCGCCTGCTCGGCCACCTGGCGCGCCGCGATCAGCTCGTTCTCGAGCTCATTTCGCTGACGCATCGGCACCACGATCAGGTCGTGGACGGTCCCCTCCGAAGTCTCCCGTGAAACCCCGTTGACGAGGACCGGCAGGTCGGCGCCGTCCTCCGCGCGGAGGGGCAGGTAGACCTCTTCGGCCCTGCCCTGCAGCTGGAGGAGCGGGAAGAGGTGGGTGGTGTAGAAGATCCTCCCCGCAGGCGACAGGAGGTGATCCACGTGGCGAAGCTCGATGCCCTCCCGCGTCCGCCCGATCAGATCGGCGAGGGTCGTGTTGACGGCCTGGACGATTCCCGTCTCGTCCACCGAGGGGTAGCCACAGGCCGCACGGTCCAGGATCGGGTCGAGAGTGGCTCCCGCCGACATCGGTTCAGGCAGCGACCGCTGCCAGGTGCTCGCGAATGGCGGCGATCGTCTCGTCCGGATGGCTCATGTGGGGGCAATGGCCGGTCGCGGCCAGCTGCCGGAACGCGGCATCGGGCACGGAGCTCGCGACGAACGCGCCGACACTCTCCGGCGCGAGGGCGTCGTCGGTGCATTGCAGGACAAGCACGGGGACCCGGAGCTTTGCAAGATCGGCGCGGTTGTCCGACAGGAAGGTCACCTGGGCGAACTGGCGCGCGATGACCGGATCGGTTGAGCAGAAACTGTCGTTCAGCTCCTTCGTGAGCTCGGGACGCTCGTCGTTCTTCATCACCATCGGCGAGAGCGTGTTCGCCCAACCGATGTAGTTCTTGTCCATCAGGTTCAGCAAGCCCTCGATGTCGGCCCGCTCGAATCCGCCGCGATACCCATCCGGGTCGTTGAGGTAGCTGGGCGACGGTCCGATGAGGACGAGCCGCGCAAATCGATCGGGTTCGGCGATGGCTGCCAGGACGCCGATCATGCTGCTCACGGAGTGGGCCACCAGGATGACCTCGCGCAGATCCAGCTCGCGCACGATGTCGACGATGTCCTGTGCATACCCATCCAGGCTCCCGTATCGATCGGCGTCGTACGCGGACAGGTCGGACTTCCCGCTCCCGACGTAGTCGAACAGCACGATCCGATAATCATCCTCGAAGGCGGGAGTCATGAACCGCCACATGTTCTGGTCGCACCCGAAGCCGTGGGCGAACAGCATCGGCTGCGTGCCCTGCCCGAAGACCTGGACATTGTTGCGACGAAGCACGTCCGTGGACAAGGTTTCCTCCGTGATGGATGCGCGATCAGAGTGGGCAGGTCGACCGGAGCCGCCTAGCCTACCCCGCGCGCCCAGTAGGGTCGAATTCGGGCGACGAATCACGTGACGCGGCGTCCCGCGACGTAGGTGGCGCGGACCGACGCGTCGCCGATGGGCCCGGCATCCGGCGCGCGGAGGTTGCGATCGAGCACCACGATGTCCGCGAGCTTGCCCACCTCGATCGATCCGGTCTCGTGGTCGAGATGGTTGACGAAGGCCGATCCGAGGGTGAATGCCTCGAGCGCCTCGTCGAGGGTCAGTCGCTCGGCCGGCAGGAACGACGGGCCGTCGCGCGCGTCGGGCGCAACGCGGCGCACGGCGACCTCGATCTCGAGAAGGGGGTTGGCCGTGGTCACCGTCCAGTCGCTGCCCGCTGCGAGCCTCGCACCCGCACGCCTCAGGCTGCCGAACGGGAATTGCCAGGCGACTCGCCCGGATCCGAGGGCCGGGATCCGGAGGTCCTGCATCTGGTCGTCGTCCACCGCCCAGAACGGCTGGAGGTTGGCGACGACATCGAGCTCCGCGAAACGCGGAAGGTCATCGGGGTGGACCACCTCCAAGTGGGCGATGTGATGGCGCCGATCCGACGCGCCGTTGTGGCGTCGGGCCTCGGCAACGGCATCCAGCGCGAGCCGCACCGCCGCGTCGCCGATGGCGTGGAAGTGAGCCTGGAACCCGCGCCGATCGAGCTCGACCAGCGCGCGATGCAGGACATCGGGGTCGATGAACGCCGACCCCCGCTCGGAGCCGCCGAGGTACGGGCTTCCCATGAAGGCCGTCCGCGACTCGATGATGCCGTCGAGCATGAGCTTGACGCTGTCGGCTCGCAGGCTGCCGAGTGCTCCGGACGCGCGCTGCTCGTCGAACGCGTCGATCTGCTCCAGCCCGGCGTCGCGGTTCCACCACAGGGCGGCGACCACCCGTGCCGTCAACCATCCGTCGCGTGCCGCTTCGCGATAGACGGAAAGGTTCGCCGGCTCGACGTGCGCATCCTGCCAACCCGTGATGCCGAGCGCGTGAAGCTGCCGCTGCGCCCCGCGCAGGCCATCCAGCAGCTGGGCGTGCGTCGGCTCCGGAAGGAGTCGCGCAACCAGCGCGATCGCGCCGTCGACCAGGGTACCCGTCGGACGGCCCGAACCGTTGCGGGCGATCCGGCCGTCGTGTGGCGTGGTGGTGGTGGCGGTGACCCCGGCCACCTCGAGCGCCCGGGTGTTGACCCACGCGACGTGCCCATCGTTGCTCTCCAGCAGCACCGGGCGGTCCGGGACGATCCGATCGAGAAGCTCCCGCGAGGGCTCACCGCCGGCGAACGCGGAGAGCGACCATCCGCTGCCCTCGATCCAGCTGCGATCGGGGTTGGCGGCCGCGTAGCGGGCGATCGTGTCGAGGTAGGCATCGACCTCGATGAGGTCGTGCAGGTCGCATCGATCGGCGAGCAGCCCGCCTTCGATCGGGTGGATATGGGCGTCCTGGAACCCGGGCAGGAGCGTCTCCCCCGAGAGGTCGACGACCTCCGTGCCCGGGCCGATCCATTCGGACATCGCCCGACTCTCGCCGACCGCGACGATCCTGCCGCTGGAGACGGCGATCGCGTCCGCCGGCCGCTCGGGACGGACGATCGGCTCGACCTTCGCACCACGAACGACAAGGTCCGCGCTGGTCAATTCACGTCCGCGCTTCCATGCACGGTCGTCCGCGTCCGCATCGCGGCCATGGTAGGCCCAGAGCCTCAGGAAGCCCGTGCGAGAATGCGCGCTATGAGCTCCGAAACGCTGCCCCAGCGCGTGCGACTCTTCATCTTCGAGCACTTCCGTGAGCACGGCGTGCCGCCGGTCGTCGAGCGGCTCGTGACGGAGTTCACGCTCACCCGCGACGATGCGGTCGGCGTCCTGCGCGAACTCGAGTCGGCCCGTCACATCGCCCTCGTCAACGGGACGGCGCGCATCCTGATGGCGTTCCCCTACTCGGCAATCGCGACGCCGTTCCAGGTCCGGGCCGAGGGGCGGAGCTACTTCGCGAACTGCGCCTGGGATGCGGTGGCCTTCCACGCGATGCACGGCGACGCCGACGTGACCATCGACTCGGCGTGCCACCACTGTGCGGCCCCGATCCATATCGAGATGCGCGCCGGCGGTGCAACGGTGGTCGAGCCCCCCGGCGCGATCGTCTATCTCGCCCTGAAGCCGACGCAGTGGTGGGAGAACATCGTGACCACCTGCTCGAACACCATGGTCTTCTTCGCGTCGAAGGAACACCGTGACGCTTCGGACCTGTGCGCCTCTCCCGAGCAGGCGGCGACCCTCACGCCGGACGAGGTCCATGCGCTGAGCCTGCCGATCTACCGCGCGAAGTTCGCGATCGACTACGCCCGGCCGGGGAAGGACGAGCTGCTGGCGCACTTTGCGGCACTCGGCCTGACCGGTCCCTACTGGTCACTGTGACCTCGCCCGAGAGTCGGCGGTTCCGGTTCGGTCTCGTTCTCGACGGCTCGGCGACAACGCGTGCGGCGGTCGCCGAGCTCGGGCATCGCGCGGAGTCAGCCGGCATCGAGGTCATCCTGGCCGCCGACCACCTCGGCAGCATGGCTCCCCTGCCGCGGCTCCAGGCGGCGGCCGAGGCGACGAGCCTGCGAATCGGCACGCATGTGCTCAACAACGACCTGCGCCACCCGACCCTCCTCGCGCAGGAGCTCGCGACCGTGGACGCCATGACAGATGGTCGACTCGAGATCGGGATCGGCGCAGGGTGGAACCGCCCTGAGTACGAAGCGGCCGGCCTGGCGTTCGACCCTCCCGCAGTGCGGGTGCGACGCATGCGGGCGGCGGTCGGCATGCTCAAGCAGGCGCTCCGCGACGGCGAGATCGATCATGGTGCCGATGCGGCCTACCCGGAGGTCCGCCAGCGCCACCTGCCCGTATCGGTCCAGCGGCCCCATCCGCCGTTCATGATCGGCGGCGGAGGGCCGAAGCTCCTGTCTTATGCCGCTCGGGAAGCGGAGATCGTCGGGATCGATCCGCGATCGCTCCCCGGCGGCGGCAGCGATCCCGCCGATATCACCGAGGCTGCCGTCGATCGCAAGGTCGGCTGGATCAGAGCTGCGGCGGGTCCGCGCTGGGCCGAGCTCGAGCTCAACATCGCGCTGTTCGAGCTGGACCCCGAGTTCCGTCGACGCGGAGGGCAACCGCCGGCACGAACCCGTGGCATCGCCGAGGACGAGCTGGCCCGAAGCCCCCACTACCTCGTCGGGGATGCCGGGGAGATGGCCGAGACGCTGCTGGCTCGTCGGGAACGCTGGGGCATCAGCTACATCGCGCTCCAGCCCGCGCATCTCGAGACGATGCGACCGGTGATCGCCCGCCTCAGCGGCTGACCGTCAGCCAGCTCGACCGCCTCACCACCTCACCCCGACGCCGGCCGGCCAGACGCGGCGGGCTCCCAGACCTCGAACCGGTTGCCCTCGGGATCGGTCGCCCATCCGAAGCGGCCGATCCCCTTCAGCACCTCGAGCCGCTCGTCGACGCTCACGCCTGCGGCGCGCAACTGCGCCAGCATCGCGTCGAGATCAGTGACGCGGAAGTTCAGCATCCACTGCTGGTCCATGCGCCCAAAGTAGTCGGTGTCTGCCTCGAACGGGGCGAAGACGGTCGGCCCCGCCTCCTGCCTCCAGGCGTCGGTGTCGCCGACCGGGTCGATCCCGAGGTGCTCGGTGTACCAGCGTGCAAGCCCGGCCGGATCTCGCGCCCGGAAGAACATGCCCCCGATGCCGGTCACCTTCTCCACGGGTCCATCCTACGCCTCGTTGACATGGCCTCCCGGACTCGGTCGCGGATACGGCGCGGGGATTTGCCCTGAGATGCCGACGGGCGCAAGGGAATGCACCCCGGGGCCATTCGGCCCTCCCCAACGTTGAGCACAGTCCGTAGCCTCGAGGTATGACCGACACGCAGCCGACCGACATTCGCGAGCGCCGGCCAGCCACGGGGCTGGCCATCGACACACGCGAGCTCACGAAGTGGTACGGCAAGAACCGCGGCATCATCGATGTCAGCCTGGAGGTGCCGCGGGGCGAGATCTTCGGCTTCCTTGGCCCGAACGGGTCAGGAAAGTCGACGACGATTCGCCTCCTCCTCGACCTCATTCGTCCCAGCTCGGGGTCGGCACGCTTGCTGGACCTTGACGCGGAGACGGACTCGCTCGAGATTCGCCGCCGCTCCGGCTACGTTCCAGGCGAGCTGGCGCTCTACGGCAACCAATCGGGTCTGAGCGCCATCCGCTACTTCGCCGGCCTCCGAGGCGGGATCGACACGACGTACGCGTTCGAGCTGGCCGAGCGCTTCCGCGCCGATCTCGACCGTCCCATCGGCAAGCTGTCGACGGGCAACAAGCACAAGGTGGCGATCGTACTGGCGTTGATGCACAAGCCAGAGCTCCTGGTCCTGGACGAGCCGAGCACCGGCCTGGATCCGCTCGTCCAGCAGGAGTTCCAGGCCGTCCTGCGCGAGACGCGAGCCGAGGGACGGACCGTGTTCCTCAGCTCCCACACGCTCGCGGAGGTCGAGCGTGTGACGGACCGTGTCGGGATCATCCGCGAGGGGCGCCTGATCGTGGTGGAACGCCTGAGCGACCTGAAATCGAAGGCCGTTCGCCACCTGGAGTTCGAGTTCGACCGACCGGTGCCGCCCGGGCTGTTCAACGGTGTCGCTGGCGTTCTCGAAGCGCGAATCGAGGGCCGTGTCGCGAACATCTCCGTCGAGGGCGTGGTCGACCCCGTCGTGCGCGCCGCGTCGGCCCTGACAATCGTCAACGTGAGCTCGGTCGAGGCCGACCTGGACGAGATCTTCCTTGCCTATTACCGCGGGGACGGCGCGCCACTGGCCGAGACACACCCCGAGGAGGTCACCAGTGTCGGTTGACATCTTCCGCAAGTCGCTCTCCGATCGCGTCCGACTCCTCGGCATCGTGGCCGCAAGCCTGGCCACGATGAACGTCCTCGTCCTTCTGCTGTTCGGCTCCCTTGGTGAGCAATATGGCGAGATCCTGGAGGCGATGCCGCCCGAGATCCTGGCGGCGCTCGGGGCCAGCGACCTCGGGACGCCGGTCGGTTGGCTCAACGCCGAGATGTTCTCCTTTGTCATCCCGATGGCTCTCGTGGGCGTGGGCATCGTGGTCGGGGTTGGGGCGATCGCCGGCGAGGAGGACCGCATGACACTCAACGTCCTCCTGGCTGCGCCCGTCGGGCGCGTGCGCGTGGCCTTCTCCAAGGCGGCGGCGCTGATCCTGCTGCTCGCCGTCCTTGGGGCTGCGAGCTGGGCTTCACTCGTCATCGGTGCCGCGTTGGGCAACGTCGAAATCGGCGTGGACAAGCTGCTGGCCGGAACGGTGATGGGCTTCCTGTTCGGCGTCTTCTTCGCGTGCCTCGCCTTCGGCATCGGCGCAGCCACCGGTCGCCCGGGGCCCGCGGCCGCGATCAGCGCGGGCCTGGCGGTGCTGGCGTTCATGGCCAATGCATTCCTGCCGCTGGTGGAGGGCTGGGAGCGTGCGCAGGAGCTGTCGCCGTTCTACCGGTATCTCGGGACGAACCCACTCGCCAACGGCGTCGATCTCGGGGCGGCCGCGCTGCTCGCCGGCTTCGCCGTCATGTTCGTCGCCGCAGGAACGATCGCGTTCAACCGACGGGACATCGGCGTCTGAGTCGACGGCTCGACCGCCAGAGCAGGACGGTCAGCCCGAGCGTCTCGGCCGTGGTCGCCGCCCCGGCGGGGGTCGCCAGCTCGGTACGATTGGGCTGCGTGCGTCTTTGGCGAGGTCGAGTACCCTCGAACCCCCGGGGGCGAACGCCAGGAGGCACCACGTGCACGCAATCGCCAGTTTCCCGTTCCGCGCTCAGCGCATGAGGGTCGGCAGTCTAGCCC
>JAGXHP010000036.1 GCA_024636135.1 Chloroflexota bacterium | reverse complement strand
CGATCCTCCAGGCGCTGCGGCCCGTTCCCGCCTCGCGATTCCACGCGGCCACGGCGATGAGCACGGCTCTCGCCTCTGCCGAAGCCGAGGCCAGCGCGGACTCCGACAACGACGAGACGCGCGTGATCGAGGTCGGCGCACGGCGCGACCCACCTGCGGCTCCGGCGCGGGGCTACGTACCGCCGCCCGCGTCTCCACCGGCGCCCCGGCGCGAGCAGCGCAGCCGAACCGTGGCGCCACGGCGCCGCGGGAGCGGTGCTCGGATGCTCGGCACCCTCATCGTGCTCGGCGTCGCGGCCGCTGTGGTCGCCTTCGTCATCCTGCCGCTCCTGGGACCGGGCATCGGGAATGGCCCCGCGGCGAGCCCCTCGGGGTCGGCGGTGCCGACGGCGGCGCCGGGCTCCGTGATCGTCCCGGATACCGTCGGCCGTTCGACGAGTGACGCGATCGCGGCGGCGCAGGAAGCCGGCCTGGATTGGACCGTGCGCTGCGCCCAGGACCCCGACCAGCCCGAGGGGATCATCGGCCAGGAGCCCCCGGCCGGGACCAGCGTCGCGCCGGGCAGCCGCTTCACGATGTTCTCGGCGCGGATCTCCGACTGCCGTTAGCCGCCCTATACTCGCCGCGACCCGAAACGGAACCCTCACGAGGAGCTGAGCCAGCATGCGCCTGCGCGCGATTTCCGGCCCGCCTGCCGCCGTCGAAGCCGATGTGCTCGCGGTGCCCATCTACCGCGAGGACGCGGAGATGGCTCCCGATCTGTCCGAGCTCGACCTGGCGTCCGGTGGCGTCATCAGCCGCGCGATCGCGTGGGGCGAGTTCAATCCCCTCGAGCACGCGGTCAGCCTGGTCGAGGCCGGTGACCTCCCCGTCGGGCATCTGCTGCTGATCAATGCCGGCGCCCGGGGCCGCGGGGCCTGGCGTGCGCGCCGCGTCGGCGCCGTGGCCACGCGGCGTCTCAACGGGCGGGCCGCGCCGAAGCTGGCGCTGTGGCTGCGCGACGACGAGGACGACGACGCCTGGACGGCCGCCGCGGCCGGTGCCGTCGCGGGCACCTATCGGTCCACCGACGTCTACGGCCGGGTTCGCGACACCGATGCCATGAAGCGATCGGTGGAGGAGGTGCTGTGCATCGGCGCCACCTCCCAGGAGGCGCTCGACCGCGGTGCCGAGGTCGGGGAGGGGATCGCGTTCGGTCGCAACCTCTCGAACCGCTCGGCGAACGACCTCTACCCCGAGCGCATGGCCGAGGAGGCACGACGCCTCGAGGCCGATGGCTGCACCGTCGAGATTCTCGAGCCGGATCAGATGGCGGAGCTCGGCATGGGCCTCCTCCTTGGCGTCGGCCAGGGGGCGACGCACGGACCGCGCCTCATCGCCATCAAGCTACCGGGCTGGGAGCAGGCCGCAGATGGGGATCGGCTCGCCATCGTGGGCAAGGGCGTCTGCTTCGACTCCGGCGGGCTGAGCATCAAGCCGGCCGAGAACATGGGCGACATGAAGCACGACAAGTCGGGCGCGGCCGCGGTCATCGCCGCGGCACGCACCGTGGCCAGGCTCGCCCCCGACACGCCCCTCATGGCGGTCGCGCCGATGGTGGAGAACATGCCCGGCGGTAATGCCCAGCGTCCGGGAGACGTGGTGAAGGCGATGAACGGCATGACGGTCGAGGTCACGAACACCGATGCGGAGGGCCGGCTGATCCTGGCCGACGCGATGACCTGGGCCGAGCGCCAGGGCGCAACCCACATCGTTGATGTTGCCACCCTGACCGGTGCCCAGGCCATCGCGTTCGGAGAGCACATCAGCGCGTACTTTGCACGCCCGCGGGAGTGGGGTGAGCGCGTCGGAGCGGCGGCCGAGCGAGCGGGAGAGTGGTTCTGGGAGATGCCCCTGGCGCTCGAATATCGCGCCAGCTACGACACGCCCCACGCCGATATCGTGAACTCCGGGGGACGTGACGGGTCGCTCATCAAGAGCGCGGTGTTCCTGTCCGAGTTCGTGACGGTGCCCTGGGTGCATGTCGACATCGCGGCCACCGCCTACCTCGGCGCGGAGAAGCCCTATGGGCCGAAGGGTGCCACCGGCTCGGCCGTCGCGGCACTGGTTTCCCTGGCGATGGGCTTCACCGAATCGGACTGACGGAGAGAGAACAGCGCGAAGCCCCGGCCGTCGGCCGGGGCTTCGTCATCGGCTCAGCGGTCGCCGTCGGTCGCGTCCCGAACGTCGTCCTTCGCCTCGCCCCATTCGTTCTGCACCTTGCCCTCGACCTGGTCCGCCTGGCCCTCGGCCTCGGTGTCCGGGTTGTCGGTGAGGTCGCCGAACTCTTCCTTGATCTTGCCGCCGGCCTCCTTCAGGGGGCCTTCGACGCGGTCACTGTCCACGATGGTGTTCCTCCCGTTGCATGTGGCCGGGTTCGTCACCGACCTGCCTCACATAGGGCATCTGGCGTGCCAGCTCGCCCTGCCCCCGCACGGACCATCGGCCTATGGTGGCGCGGCGGCCGGACCGTAGGATGTGCGGTGCCGCGACGCACCGGGTGTCCGGCGCGCGCCACGAGCCAGGGAGGTCAGGCACAGCCGTGAATCCGGCGGTCATCGCGATCGGGGGCCTGTTCGCCGTGGGTGGCGTTCTCGCGGATCGGCTGGCCAGTGCCTGGCCTCCCGACGAGGCTCGCCGGCGTCCCTTCGGATGGCGCACAGCCGCCCTGGCGATCGTCAGCGGACTCGTGGCGGCCGGCGTCGTCGCACGATCACAGCTGCCATGGTGGGGCACCGCCGGCTACCTGGCGCTCCTGGCGCTGCTCCTCGTGCTGACCGCCACCGACCTCGAGCAGCGGCGGCTCCCGCACCTCGTGCTCGACCCGTTGATCATCCTCGGGATCGCCTTCGTGCCGTTCAACCCCGGCGTTGATCCGCTCATGGCCGCGGTCGGAGCCCTCGCCGCCGTCGGGTTCCTCGGTGCGCTGGCGGTCGTTGTGCGCGGCGGCCTGGCCCTTGGCGACCTGTACCTCGTCGCCCCGATCGGCCTGATGCTCGGATGGCCGGCGATCTTCAGCGCGCTGTTCGCCGCGGCCTTTCTGTCGGCGGGCGTCAGCCTGGTCCTGCTGGCGACGCGCCGCGTCGGCCTGCGGACCTACATCCCGTTCGGGCCGTTCCTCGTCGCCGGGGCGGCGTTGGTCCTCCTGCTGGACGAGCGGGTGCTGCGCGTCATCCGCTGAGCGGCGACAGATTCGACCGACCCTGCCGCGGCTGGTACGCTGCGCGCGATGCATCCGGCTCTCCAGCGGCGCCGTCGTCACCTGATGATGACGCGTCGCACCACGCGACGCGGCGGTCGACGCCGTGGACTCGCGACCTTCCTCCTCATCACGCTCGGCGTCTTCGGGCTGATGTTCACCGGTTCGGTCGTCGGCACCGCCGGCGGAATGCTGGCGGCCTACAACTACTTCGCGTCCGATCTGCCGGAGCCGAACGTGCTCGACGGCATCAAGCCGCAGCAGTCGACCTATGTCTACGATCGCACCGGCCAGCAGCTCCTGGCACGGTTCGAGTGCCAGAACCGCGAGGCGGTCGAATTCGCGACGCTTCCCGACCACATCTGGCAGGCGACGGTCGCCAGCGAGGACCGTACGTTCTGGGACAACAACGGCGTTGACTTCCAGGGCATCGTGCGCGCGGCGCTGGCCAACCTCGAGGCGGGTGAGATCGTCCAGGGCGCGTCGACGATCACCCAGCAGGTGATCGACTACGCCCGGGTCCTCCGCGAGGAGGGCGTGGGAATCGAGCTCGACCCGAGCGCCATCCCGGAGGCCAGCGTCGGCGAGATCGACCCCGATGCTCCGGTGACCGAGGAGGATCCGGCCGAGGAGGAGACCGATGTCTGCCAGCCGCCCGAGCCCAACAACTCGACCGCCATCGAGGACAAGATCCGCGAGAACATCCTGGCGATGCAGGTCACCGCGGCGTACCCGGGCCGCGAGGGCAAGGAGCGCATCCTCGAGACCTACCTGAACCTCATCTACTACGGGAATGGCTCGTACGGCATCAAGGCCGCCGCCGCGAACTACTTCGGGCTCCAGGACCTCGAGCAGATGACGGTCGCACAGGCCGCCTTCCTCGCCGCCCTGCCGCAGGCGCCGTCCTTCCTCGACCCATACCAGAATCCGAATTCCACCCTCGATGACCCCGAGGCAGGGGCGGCCGATGCGCTCCGTGAGCGCAACCTCGTCCTCGGAGCGATGGTCGAGGAGGGCTACATCACGGCGGCCGAGGCCAGCGTCGCGCGTAGCACGTCGTGGGTCGAGATGAACCCGAGCCGTCTCACGAGCATCCTGCGCGAGCCGCATTTCAGCTTCCGCGTGCGCAAGGAGGCCGAGCGCATCCTGAGCACCCTCCCCGACGTCACCGACCCGGCCCTCGAGGTCCTGACCGGCGGATATCGAATCAAGACGACCCTCGACCTGCCCCTCCAGCAGGAGGCGAAGCGACTCGTGACGAAGTGGGTCGAGACCCTTTCCGGCTTCAACGTCAACAACTCGGCACTGGTTGCCATCGACTCGGAGACCGGCGAGATCGTCTCGTACGTGGGCAGCGTCGATTATGGGAACCGCGAGGATCCCCGCGTCCAGGGCCAGTTCGACGTGGCTGGCCTCGGACGCCGCCAGCCGGGATCGGCCTTCAAGCCGATCACCTATGCATCGGCCTTCCAGTCGCGGGACGCCACCGTGGCCACGATGTTCGTGGATGCCATCACGCAGTTCGGGGTGACCGAGACCACGTCCTACCGGCCGACCAACGCAGATATCAAGGAGCACGGTCCGGTGCTCGCGTTGGACGCATTGCGCTATTCGCTGAACATCCCGTCGGTGATGATGCAGTTCCTGGTCGGATCGCAGACCACGGCCGAGTTCAGCGAGAAGCTGGGTATTGCCAGCGCCGAATACATCATGGACCAGGATCCCGGCCTCTCCCTGGCGCTCGGATCCGTGCCGGTCAATCTCACGAACATGACGCAGGCCTATTCGACGTTCGCGCAGGAGGGCCAGCTGAACCCGGCCACCACGATCATCGAGATTCGCGACCGCGACAATCGCGTGATCTATACGCGCGAGGACAACGGCCCAACGGTGACGCAGCCGATGACCGCCGCCGAGGCCTATCTCCCGCACTACATCATCGAGGGCAACACCGACCCGGCCCGCAACCTCCTGTGGGGTGAGCGAGCCCAGCTCGTGACTCCGGACGGACAGCGCCGCCCCGCCGGGTTCAAGACTGGTACCACGAACGACTTCCGCGACGTATCGGGCTTTGGATACGTGCCGGGCAGCCTGGTCACCGGCGTGTGGATGGGCAACAACAACCAGGAGTCGCTGTCGAACGAGTTCTCGGGTGGCCTGTTCAGCGCGGACGGCCCGCTCTTCCTTTGGCACGAGTTCATGGATCTCGCCATCAACAACCCATGGGACTGGAACGGCCAGCAGGCCGTGCCGCAGACCGCGTTCGATCAGCCCGACGGCATCGTCACGGCGGCCGTCTGCCGCTGGAGCGGCATGGCGGCCACGAACCGTTGCGGCGCCACGATCACCCTGCCCTTCCTCGAGGGCACGATCCCGCCGCTCGACAACGTGCACTCCAAGGGCTGCCTCGACCTCGAGCAGTACCTTGCCCAGGCAACGCCGAACCGCCCGGAGAACTGGATCGAGGCCGCCGATACGTGGTCCGATCGGGTCGTCAACGGCCAGACCGGCGCCCGCGGCGACCCGGCCACGTACTCGGACGACGAACGGGTTCAGTTCGCCATCGCGCCGATCTACGGCGAGCGCGGTTTCCCGTCGGTGTGCGGCGAACGCGTCGCCACCCCGCGCCCGTCACCCTCGGCATCATCGGCACCCGACCCGTCACCCCAGCCCAGCGGCGGCGGCGGAGGTGGCGGCGGTGGAGGCGGTGGTGGCGGCGGCGGCCCGAAGCCGACGCCGGCCCCGACGCCGTAGGCCGCAGGGGTTCCGGTCACCATGGGCGCCCTGCGCGACCTCGAGGCGCCTAGAATCACCTTGTGTCGAGCTCGGTCCTGACGCTGATCCTCGCGGGCGGAGAGGGAGAGCGGCTCAGTATCCTGTCCCAGGTGCGCGCCAAGCCGGGCGTGCCGTTCGGTGGCAAGTACCGGATCATCGACTTCGCCCTGAGCAACGCCGTGAACTCCGGCCTCACCGACGTCGGGATCCTGACCCAGTACGCTCCGCGGTCGCTCATCGACCACATCGGCGTCGGCCGGCCGTGGGACCTCGACCGTAGCCGCGGCGGGGCGGCGCTGCTCCAGCCGTTCATCGGCCGTGGCCGAGCGCGCGACTGGTATCGCGGCACCGCGGACGCCGTGCTGCAGAACCTCGACTTCATCGCCGACCGCGACCCCGAGCTCGTTCTCGTCCTGGCCGGCGACCACGTGTACAAGATGGACTACCGACCCTTCCTCGACCTGCATCGGTCGAAGCAGGCGGACGTCACATGCGCGGTCCGCAGGGTTCCCATCGAGGAGGCGCATCGCTTCGGCATCCTCGACGTGGCGAAGGACGGTCGGGTGACCGCATTCATCGAGAAGCCGCCGAACCCGCCCTCAAACCTGGTGAGCATGGGTGTCTACGTCTTCTCGTGGCCGCAGCTTCGGGAGCTCCTCAGCTCGGACCTGGTTGACTTCGGGCGGGACATCCTGCCGGCCATGGTCGACGCGAAGCGCAAGGTCTACGCCTACGAGTTTGCCGGCTATTGGCAGGACGTCGGGACCGTCGAGAGCTACTGGCAGGCCAGCCTCGACCTGCTACGTGACGATCCGGACATCGACCTCAACGACCTGGGGTGGTTGATCTACACGAAGAGTGAGGAACGTCCCCCGGCCCGCATCGGCCCGAATGCTCGGATCACGCGCTCGATGATCAGCCACGGATGCGAGGTGGACGGCACGGTGGAGCGCAGCATCCTCTCGCCGGGCGTCCGCGTCGCCGCCGGTGCGGTGGTACGCGACTCGATCGTGATGTTCGATGCCGTGATCGAGCAGGATGCGGTGCTCGATCGGGCGATTCTCGACAAGGAGGCATGGATCGGGCCGGGTGCCCACATCGGCGTTGGCGACGATCTGCGGCCGAATCGCGATGAGCCGGAGCGGCTGTACGCCGGCATCACGCTCGTCGGCAAGCGCGCACGCGTTCCGCGCGGCACGGAGATCGGGCGCAACTGCCGCATCGATCCCGGGGTCAGCGAGCGCGACTTCGCGCGCCGCCGCCGAATCCGCTCGGGGGAGACGGTTGTCGCCGGCAGCGCGCCGCGGTGAGCGCCGGGGCCGCCATCGATGGCTGGCTCGCGGAGCTCGGCCTGGAGGTCGTCGGCGCGTCTGGGGCAGCCAGCGACCCGGCATTCAGCCGCGACGTCATCGTTGATGGCGAGCGACGCTTCGACGTGCGCCTGACGGTGGCCTGGGTGGCGGGAGTCGGATGCTCGCTCTGGGCCTACTATGGGCTCGAGGCGATGGAGATCCCGAAGCGGACGTACGCACGGATGCTGCGCGCCAATTTCGAGTACCCGTTCGTGAAGTTCGCCATGACCGATGACGATCGACCGATGCTGATGTCCGAGATCCCGGCTGCGGCCGTCGACCGCGACGAGCTGGGGCGCGGGATCACGCGCCTTGCCATGGTTGCCGATCGCCTCCTCGAGGAAACCGCGCCGGCGATCGCGGACCGCGGTGTGCTGCCTGATTGGAGCGGTCGATCCTCACGGAATCGGGCGCTGCTCGACGCATACCGAGCCGATGTCGCCTCGGCGATGCCCGAATGGGAGCCGCCGATGCCGCGACCGCGGCGACGCGGACTGCTTGCGCGGCTGTTGGGCCGATCGTGATTCGTCGTCTCGCGCGCCTCGGTGCGGCGCTCATGCTGGTCGCCGGAGCGGCGATCGCGACGCCCGCCACGCCCGTCTCGGCGGCGGAGTACTCGCTCGACTCCACCGCCTCCTACGCGGTCCGTCCGGCCGATGGGGAGATCGATGTCGCTGTCGAGCTCGGCTTCACGAACACCACGCCTGATCCGGCGGGGCAGTTCAGCGTCTTCAGCGAGGTGAAGGTCGCGGTCCATGACGGCGTGTCTGCGGTCGCCGCCTCGGATCCAGCGGGTGAGCTCACCGCGACGGTCGCCGTCGAGAACGAAGTCAACGTCGCGACCATCGAGCTGCGCGAGGATCTCCGCTTCGAGGAGAGCGTCGAGATCTCGCTGGACTATGTGCTCGCCGACGGTTCCGATCCGGACCTCCGAATCCGGCCCTCGGTCATCGTCTTCCCGGCCTGGAGCTTCGGCACGGCCGGCGAGGTGCAGGTCTCGATCCCGGATGGCTACGAGGTCCGGGTCGATGGCGACCGCCTCGCCCCGGTGGGGGATCATCTCGAGAGCGGACCGATCGACGACCCCGCCCAGTGGCTGGCCCTCGTCACGGCGACTCGACCGGGCGACTACACGACCCTGCACGCGACGGTGCCGCTCGACGGTGGAACCGCCGATCTCCAGGTTCGCGCCTTCGCCGATGACGAGGCTTGGGGCACGCGGACGATCGCGCTGGTGGAGGACGCGCTTCCGCTGCTCGAGCAGGAGATCGGCCTGCCGTACCCGCGGATCGGCGGCCTCGTGATCATCGAGTCGGTGGCGGCAGACGCCTCCGGATTCGCCGAGCGATCGAACGCGTGCACCGAGATCCTGGTGGCCTTCGATCAGCCGCCCTTCACCGCGATCCACCAGGTGGCGCACGTATGGCTGACGCCCGCGCTGATCGAGGACCGCTGGATTCGCGAGGGGATGGCGAGCGAGACGGCCGCGCGCGTTGCCGGCGATCTCGGAGTCGAGCTTCCGTACAACCCGACCGCCGAGGTTGAGCGGCGCGCCGAGGATGCCCTCCCGCTGGACACCTGGGCGACCGCGGACTCCGCGCCGACGGAGAGCTACGCGCACGCCGCGTCGTGGGACATGATGGCCGAAGTGGCGTCGATCGTTGGTCCGGACGCCATCCGCACGACGCTCGGTCGCGTCACCGCCTCGGTCGGGCCGTATGCGGCACGGGAGCTGGATGTCAACCCGACAACCGACGGCTCCCAGCCAACGCAGCCCCTCACCAGCCGCACGTTCCTCGACCAGCTCGAGACGGTCAGCGGCGCCGATCTCTCCGGCCTGTTCGCCGAGCGGGTCTTCACCGAGGCCGATCAGGCGCTGCTGCCGGCACGACGGGACGCGCGGACCGCGTTCGACGAGCTGGTCGTGGGCTCGAACGGCTGGGGTCCCCCGGACCCCGTGCGTGCGGCCATGGTGGGATGGGAGTTCGAGGAGGCAATGGCCCAGATCGACGCGGCCCGGGCGTGGCTGCGCGATCGGGATGTGGTTCTGGCCTCCATGCGGGAGGCCGGCCTCTCCGCTCCGGAACGACTCCAACAGGCGTATCGGTCCTTCGGGGGCGGCGCGGAGGCAATTGCGGAGCTCGATGCGCAGCGGGGCGTGGTCGCGGCCTACGTCGCGACCGCAGCCGACGTGAACGCGTCGCGAACGCTGCTCGAGCGCCTGGGGCTCATCGGCGGCCCGGATCCCGCCCAGCAGCTCGCCCTGGCCAACGGCCGCTTCGCCGATGGCGACCTGCGCGGAGCGGGCGAGGCCATCTCCGATGCGCAGCGCATCCTCAGCTCCGCGGAGGCCGGCGGGTTGATCCGCGCGGTCAGCGCCGGCCTGGTCGTCCTGCTGCTGGCGGGCCTCGCGGTCGTGCTCTTCCGGCGTCGTGCCGCCTACACTGACTCATGACCAACCAGCGCCCGTCTCCGCACTTCCTGCCGGCGGCCGACGTGCTGTCCGGCGAGACGGCCGACGTCTACTTCGATCGGGCGCGCACGATCCTGGCTGCCGAGCACCTCGATCCGGTCGTCACCATGGAGATCTTCGCGCGAGGCGATGGGATCCTGTGCGGCGCCGAGGAGGCAATCGCGTACCTGCGCGAGATCTTCGCCGAGGCCAACGGCCACGCAACCCCGATCGTCGAGTCGCTGCATGACGGTGACCGCATCACCGCGAAAGAAGTCGTGCTCCGCATCCAGGCCCGCTACTCCGCGTTCGGGCTGTACGAGACGGCGCTGCTCGGCATCCTGGCGTCCGGATCGGGATGGGCGACCGCCGCACGACGCATCGTGGACGCGGCCGACCCGATCCCGGTCATCGGCTTCGGTGCGCGGCACGTCCATCCGAGCGTCGCCGATCAGATGGACTACGCCAGCGTGGTCGGGGGCTGCATCGGCGCATCCACGCCCGCAGGCGCCCGGCTGGCCGGCCTCGCCCCGACCGGGACGATGCCGCATGCCCTGGTCCTGATCTTCGGCGATACCGTGCGCGCCGCGGAGGCGTTCGACCGCCACATCGATCCTGACGTGCCGCGCGTCGTGCTGGTGGATACCTTCAAGGACGAGGCCGAGGAGTCGCTGCGCGTCGCGGACGCGCTGGGGGACCACCTGTGGGGCGTCCGCCTCGATACGCCATCGGAACGGGGCCGGGTCACACCCGAGCTGGTCAAGGAGGTTCGCGCCCGCCTCGACCAGGCAGGCCATCCCGACGTGAAGATCGTCGTCTCCGGGGGGATCGACGTCGACCGCATCGGTGTCTTCAAGGATGCGGGAGCGCCGGTGGACTCGTTCGCCGTCGGCAGCTACATCAGCAAGGCCAGCCCGATCGACTTCACGGGCGATCTCAAGGAGATCGACGGCAGGCCGGTCGCCAAGCGAGGCCGCATCCCCGGTCGCACCGAGAACCTCCGACTGGAGCGGATCGACCTGCAGCGCTAGGCTGACGGCATGTCTCCCGGACCCGAAGCCCGCGAGTCGGCCTACGAGCTGTTCCGACGCGGATCACAGATGCTCGCCGACAGGCATCCCGGAGCCGCGGCCGTCCTGCTCGAGCGAGCCCTGGCCATGGAACCGGGCAAGGCCTCCATCCTCGAGGCCCTGGGACAGGCGTACTTCAACTTGGGCGATCACGCGACCGCCGCGCAGCGTTTCGCGGCCATCGTCGAAGCCGATCCCGTCGCGCACTATGCGCACTTCGGCCTCGGGCTGTCGAGCGCCAGGATCGGCGACGCGGTGGCCGCCCGTCGCCACCTCCGCATGGCCGTCCTGCTCAGCCCGGACAACGAGGCGTACCAGCGCGCGCTCGCTCGCGTGGTGGACGCCGCCTGAGCCTCAGGCCGCGCGCTTCCGCGTCCTGCGCTGCTCCCGCGCCAGTCGGGCCTGCAGAAGGCCGAGGACGGCCGCCTCCTCGCGTCGCAGCGCGTGCGCGCCCCGGCCCACCCCTCGTGCTCGCTGCGTGAGGGCCTGCACGAGGGTTCCGTCGAGGTAGGACTCGAGCAGGTGAGGATGCACGTAGCAGGCGCGGCACACCGTCGGCGTGTTGCCGAGCTGCTCGGCCACCTCCTCGATGGCGCGCACGATTGCCGTCTTGCGGCCGGCCTCGTCGTCGATCTGGGTGAACTCGCTGAGGGCCATCGAGGCGGCCACGGTCCCGGCCCAGGTCCGGAAGTCCTTGGCCGTGAAGTCCTGGCCGCTGACCTCCCGCAAATAGTCGTTCACGTCACCCGACGTGACGTCCTGGCGCGTTCCGTCGGCGTCGATGTACTGGAACAGCTCCTGCCCCGGGATCTCCTGGCACTGCTTGACGAGCCTCGCCAGGCGTCGATCCTGGACATCGATCTCGTGCTCCTTGCCCGCCTTGCCGCGAAACCGGAACCTGACCCGGGCGCCCTTCACCTCCGCGTGGCGGTCCTTCAGCGTGGAGAGTCCATAGCTGCTGTTCTCGCGGGCGTACTCGTCATTTCCCACGCGGATGAGCGTGGCCTCGAGGAGCCGGATCACGAGCGCCAGGACCTTCTCGCGCGGGAGGCCGCGTCGTCGGAGGTCGCGATCGGTCCGACGGCGAATCCGCGGCAACGCGCGAGCGAAATCGATCAGGCGGTCGTACTTCGCCGCGTCGCGGACCTCGCGCCAGCGTGGGTGATACCGATACTGCTTGCGCCGGCGTGCGTCCCGCCCGGTCGCCTGGATGTGGCCCCGCTTGATCGGCGAGATCCACACGTCGGTCCAGGCCGGCGGAATGGCCAGTCCACGGAACCACGCGATCCGGCCCGCGTCCGTGATCCGCCTGCCGTCCGGTCCGAGGTAGCTGAAGCCCTTCCCGGACCGCCGGCGACGAACACCCGGCAGGGAATCGGAAACGTAGCGCAGTCCTGCCTCTTCGGCGGCTGCCTCGGGATCGTCGAGCTCGATCGTCATCTCGCCGGATCCCTCGGCAACCGGCTTGCCACCCCGCCGGGGTCAGCGCGAACGCGGCGCTCCAGCCACCCGATGCCGGCCATCGACTTTGCGTCGACGATGCGCCCGTCGTCGACCGCGGCGAGTGCGTCCGACAGCGTCATCCAGGATGGTTCGAGCTGCTCGTCGGCATCCGACTCGGCGGCGCTCTCGTCCAGCTCCGTGGCGAGAAACAGGTGCATCAGCTCGGTGCAGAAGCCCGGTGCCGTGAAGAAGCTCGGACCCGCCTCCCATCCGGCGGCCGCCAGGCCGACCTCCTCGGCCAGCTCGCGACGGGCAGTCTCGGCCGGGGGCTCGTCGGGCTCGAGCGTGCCGGCGGGGAGCTCGAGGAGCTCCTGGCCGGTCGCGTGACGCCACTGGCTCACCATGGCCAGCCGCTCGCCGTCCCATGCCAGGATGGCGACGGCCCCCGGGTGCTCGATCACCTCGCGGGTGGTTCGGTGGCCGTCGGCGCGCTCGACCTCGTCGACGCGGACGCCAACCCGTCGTCCGCTCCAGGGCCGGGTGCTGGCCAGGGTTCGCTCCTTCATCGGGTGAGCCTATCCGAAGATGTCACCGTTGGCGCCGATCGAGGTCCGTGGGCGCCTCCAAACGTTCCCCGCTAGCATTGATGGGTCCCATGAACGAAGCCATCAACAACATCTGGCGCCGTCCGCTGCGCACGGCCCTCACGATCCTGGGGATCGTGATCGGCGTCTTCGCGCTCACGGTCATGGGCGCCCTCGCCGAGAAGCTCAACGTCCTGGTGGACGGCGGGGACGAGTACTTCCGCACCCGCATCTTCGTCTTCGACTCCGGAGCCGCGTCGGGCTTCCAGGCCAGCTCGCGACCGGTCACCCGCGACATCGTGGAGCGGATCGAGGAGCTGCCGGGCGTCGATCGCGCGACGCCCGTGCTGCAGACCCTGCTCAACCCCGGCGAGGCGGGCGGCTTCGACATCCCCGAGCTGCTGACCGGGATCGAGCCCGAGACCTGGTACGACGATGCGGTGGAGCTGCGGGTCGACGCCGGGCGGCTGCTCGAGGCCGATGAACGCGGCGTCACGGTCATCGGCGCGGACCTCGCCGAGCGCTACGACCTGCGCGTCGGCGACGAGTTCACGATGCGCGACCGCCCCTTCGAGATCATCGGCGTCCTCGAGCGCACACTGACCTTCCCGGACAAGATCGCGTACGTGCCCCTCGCCGATGCCCAGGCCATCTACGTCGAATCGGTGCCGGACGCGTTCCAGGAGCGGACCGATGAGCTCGCCACGCAGGTCGAGGTCTTCCCGATCGACCTCGACGAAGCCGATGCGGTCGCCGCCGCCATCGGGGACGCGGTCGATGGCGTGCGCGCGGTGACCCCCGCCGAGGTCGCCGACCAGATCGGACAGGCCAGCATCGTGTTCAACCTGATCATCGTCGGAGCGAGCGTGATCGCGGTGATCGTCGGGGGCCTGTCGGTGATCAACACCATGGTCATGACGGTCAGCGAACGCGTGCGGGAGATCGGCATCAAGAAGGCCGTCGGCGCGCCGACGCGCGCGATCCTGCGCGAGTTCGTCATCGAGGCGACGCTCCTCGGTGCCATCGGCGGGCTCATCGGCCTGGGGCTCGGCGCGCTGCTCGTCGTGATCCTCAACGCGCAGACCGCCGGATCGGGGACGAGCGTCTTCCTGCTCACGCCGGTGCTCCTGCTGCGGAGCTTCCTGTTCGCCACGATTCTCGGAGCCCTCGCCGGCATCTACCCCGCGCTCCGCGCCGCGCGCCTCGATCCCGTCATGGCGCTGCGAAGCACCTGATGGCCATTCTCGAGGCCGATGGCCTGACGAAGGTCTATCGCCGCGGCGCGGGCGAGGTGCGCGCGGTGAATGGCATCTCGCTCGCCGTCGAGGCGGGGGAGTTCATGGCCATCATGGGCCGATCGGGATCGGGCAAGACGACGCTCCTCGACCTCCTGGGCTGTCTGCTGCGGCCGACGGACGGGAACTTGGCCATCGACGGCCAGACGGTCATCGGCGCATCCGACGGTGAGCTGGCGCAGATCCGCCGCGAGCGCATTGGCTTCGTCTTCCAGGAGTTCAACCTGATCCCGACGCTCACCGCACTCGAGAACGTCATGCTCCCGCTGCGCTACGGCCCGCGAAGGCCGCGCGGACGCCAGGATGCGCTCGACCTGCTCGAGCTGGTCGAGTTGGGCAGTCGGGCCGGGCATCGGCCCACCGAGCTGTCGGGTGGGGAGCAGCAGCGCGTCGCGATCGCGCGCGCCCTCGTCAACGATCCCGCCGTGGTGCTGGCCGACGAGCCGACCGGAGAGCTCGATTCCACGACAGCGGACACGATCATGGAGACGCTCCGCGGCCTGAACCGCGACCGTGGCGTGACGATCATCATCGTGACCCACGACGCCGGCGTGGCCGGCGCGACGGACCGCGTGGTGCGCCTCTCCGACGGTGTGGTCATCGCGGACGAGCCACGAGGGTCGCGGGCCTTCGAGCGAGCGCTCTCCGGCGAGGCCGCGTCGACCGCCGCCGGCGGAGGGCGCGTCTGGGCACGCCTGGGCGGCATGCTCGAGCGAGCGCGGGCCCGATGATCGAGTCCCTGGCGCTGACGAAGCGCTTCCGGGACCTCACGGCGGTCCATGACCTGTCGTTCACGGTCGGCGACGGCGAGGTCTTCGGGATGCTCGGGCCGAACGGCGCGGGCAAGACGACCTCGATCCGCATGCTGGCCGGACTCATCGGGCCGTCCAATGGCTCGGCACGCATCAACGGGCTGGCGCTCGGCCCCGACTCGCAGAAGATCCGTGCCATGACCGGCGTCCTGACCGAGGCCCCCGGGCTGCACGACAAGCTCACCGCGCGCCAGAACCTGGGCTACTACGGTCGCCTCTACGGACTGCGCGGCGCGAACCTGCGACGGGCCGTGGACCGCTATCTCGGGATCGTTGGCCTGCCCGATGCCGGCGACCGGCGCGTGGGCGGCTTCAGCAAGGGGATGCGCCAGAAGGTCGCGATCGCGCGGGCACTGCTCCACGAGCCGGAGGTCGTGTATCTCGACGAGCCGACGAGCGCCCT
>JAGXHP010000035.1 GCA_024636135.1 Chloroflexota bacterium | reverse complement strand
CATGATCCAGCGCCACTTCGGGCCTATCCCGGCCAACGCCTCGTCCTCCGCGAAGTCTCCGGCGACCGTCAGGACGGCATTGTTCGGCGCGTAGTAGGTGGCGAAGAACTCCTGGACGTCGTCCAGGGATGCGGCCGACAAATCCTCCATGGATCCGATCGTCGGGTGGTGATACGGATGACCCGCTGGGTACACGAGCGACTGGATGCGCTCGTCCCAGTCGCCGTACGGCTGGTTGTCGACGCTCCAGCGACGCTCGTTCTTCACGACGTCGCGCTGGTTGTCGAGCTTCTCCTGGGTCATGGCCGGAAGGAGGGAGGCCATGCGATCGGCCTCGAGCCACAGCGCAAGCTCAAGCTCGTGGCCGGGGAGGGTCTCGAAGTAGTTCGTGCGGTCGAGCCAGGTGCTGGCGTTGAGCGTCCCGCCGGCGGCCTGCACCAGGCTGAAGTGCTGCCCCTTCTCCACGTTGGCCGATCCCTGGAACATCATGTGTTCGAAGAGGTGGGCGAAGCCGGTCTTGCCGGCCTTCTCGTGGCGGCTTCCCACGTCGTACCACAGGTTCACCGCGACGAGCGGCGCCCGCGGGTCCCGGGACAGGACGACTCGGAGGCCGTTGTCGAGGCGCCGTCGCTCGATCGGGATCTGGGGCACGGGACCTCCACCTGATTGCCGCCGGGTCACGCCATGAACAAGGGGCTCAGGATCAAGCCGAGCCCCGGGTGGCAGCGAGTCGCGGTGCCATCGTAGCAACTCCAAGCGCGCGACATTCCCCGGGGAGGTGGTTCAGCGAACCGCGCGCCAGAGAAATGCGGCCATCTGTTCGCGGCTCACCAGTGCCTTGGGACAGAAGCGCGTCCCTCCGCAGCCGGCGGTAATGCCGGACTCCGCCAGCCGGTTGATGTCGCCCTCGAAGATGCTCGTCTCGTCATCGGTGAAGTAGTCGCGCGACGTCCAGCGCAGCTTGAACGCGCGGCCCAGGAACGCGGCCATCTGGCCGCGAGTGACCGTGGCCGTCGGGCAGAAGCGGCCGGACCCACAGCCGGCGGTGATCCCGGCAGCGGCGAGCCGGTTGATGCTGTCCTCGAGCGGGCTGCTCTCGTCATCGGTGAAGTAGTCACGGCTTGTGGCGGGCAGGTCCAGGGCGTTGACGAGGAACCCGGCCATCACCTCGCGGGTCGTCGGCGCGGTTGGGCAGTAGTAGATGGCGCTGCAGCCAAATGTGATGCCGCGCAAGAACGTGAACTCGATGTCGCCGCGGAACGGGGAGTCAATCGTGTCCCAGAAGGTGTGGTTCTCGAGCACTGCGCCCTGCTGACGGAGCAGCTGCTGGAGCCGCGAGACGTCGATCGACTGCGCAGAGACCGACCCCGGTCCGCCGCCGGCCGCAACGAGGGAGGCGGCAACTCCCGCGGCCTCCCCCATCATCATGTACTGCGGCTCGAGCCGCAGGGCCGCGTTCGCCACGTGGGTCGCCGATGCCGTGACGCTGACGAGCAGGTTTGTTGCCTCGCTCGCGCGGGGTGTCAGGATCCGGTACGGAATCGAGAACCGGGTGGCGTTCGCGCGGCCGCTCCAGAACCCGCCCTCGATCCGCAGCCGCCCGTTCGCATCGATCCATCGGGAGACATGGTGGGAATCGAAGGCATAGGAGCCCACGGCAATGGTGTCGGCCTTCGTGCGGGAGACCTCGACGTCGCGCTGCGTCAGCAGGTAGCGCCCGACCAAGCGGCGACCCTCGCGCAGGTACAGCAGCCGTGGCCAGTTGTCGTTGTCGGCGAACTCATCGGCGCACAGCCCGTAGCCGCCCATCTGCGCGCGGACCGAAGGGGGGACCCGCGGGTCGTTGCCCAGAAAGTACAGGAACCCGGTGGAGTAATCGCGCAGCGTGTTCACGACGCTCGCGCGCGTCGCGTAACTCCCGTCGGGGTAGGCCGTGTTGGCCCCCATGAGGCCGATCGAGACGGGGCCGTTGTTGTTGACGTCGAACTTGTTGTTCGGCAGCGCCACCGGCCACAGGAACCAGGTGATGTCGGGCACGTGGCCCTGGGCCACCCGGGAAGCGATGTAGGCTGCCGGAAGGTCGTAGGTCCCGGGGTCATAGCCCCCCGGCTCGGCGAAAGGCACCTGGTTCTTCGGGTCCGACGAGAAGCAGAGCCGATAGTTCGAGTTCTGAATCCGGTTGTCGCCCGTTCCGATCGCGCCCGGCGCGCTCATCGGGACGTGCGGGTCGATACCGGCCGGCACACCGAAGACGGATGACGAATCACGCACCCCGGCGTACGACTCGTTGAACTCGCCGACGGACTCGCGACCGATCCGGTAGCTGACGCCGGCGGCCGCCATGAGGTCGCCCTCGTAGCTGGCGTCAACGAATGCGCCGCCGCTCACCGTTCTGTCGGACTCGGTCCTGAGTGCCTCGATCCATGGGCCATCCATCACGACCGGCCGTGCGGAGGCCAGACGCTCGTTCAGCATGACCAGCACGCCGGCAGACTCCAGCATGGCGTTGAACGCCGCCTCGGCGGTCGACGGCTGGAACCGATACCGACCGTAGGCCGAGCCTTCGATGGCTTGGGTTCGATCGAAGAACTGTCGGGTCCGTCCCCCGATCATCGCGGTATGCCCGTAGTCGGTCGCGGTCAGCCCGTTGCTCATCATGCCGCCGACATGCTCGGTTGCCTCGATCAGGACGACGCGCACGCCGGGTTGGGCGGCGCTGATCGCAGCCATGACGCCGCTGGGGGTGCCACCGTAGACGACGACGTCCGCGCTGACATCGCCCGCCGCGGGGGCGGTCAGCTGCACGGCCTGGGGCTCTGCGACTCCGGCGATCGCGCCGACCGGGGCCGGTGGCCGGGTCGTGCCGCCAATCGTTACCCGTCGCTGAGCCGTTCCACTGCGCTGGATTCCGCCCTGCACCACGGTCGCGGACACGGTCACCGCGTAGGCGCCCGAGGCGACCCCGTCGCGGCTCCACGCCCAAGCCACCTCGTTCGAGAGGTCGCGCGTGGCGAAGAGCACCTCGTCGGTGCCGGGGCCGATGAGCCGTACGGTGAAATCGCTGATTCGGCCCTGGGCCCGATGGTCGACGTCGATCTCGAGGGTCGATCCGGTGGCCACGACATCGAGCGTGCCCGTCAGTGGCAGGTCGTCCGCCGCAAGCGCAACCGTGGCGGGGACGGGGAGGACGAGGGCCAGCCCGACGACGATGGCGATCAGGCGCCGCGTGATGAAACCCATGTAAGTCGCACCCGAAAGTGCGCGTCCCCCTCCCACTGCTTGATGACCCGTCAACCACGCTAGCACGCCAGGGGCAGGCAGATGCATGAGAAATGCCGACCAGGGGCATGGCCCACATGGGTGGTGAGGCGATGGTGAGCGCCCGGGGATTCGAACCCCGAACCTAGTGATTAAGAGTCACTTGCTCTGCCGTTGAGCTAGGCGCCCGTCGAGATGATGCCGCAGGCGCCCGGGTGGGTCAACCGCGCCAGGTGCTCATGCGCCCGGCGCCGGCCCACCGTTCGGCTCGGGCGCATGACGCAGATAGTTGGCGTCGGCGAACGCCCGAATGGCGTCCATGTCGAACGCCTCGAGCTGGAGGAGATGGCGCCACGCGGTGACGGCGACGGCGGCGCCGAGTGGCTCGCTGCCGCCCCACGGACTGACGATGAACTTGAAGCGACCGCTGATGCCGGACGCCACCTGGCCCTGGACGTATGAGGTGAGCTCCTGGACCTGCTCGTCATCCAGTGCATCGGCGTCGTACCAGATGACAATCCCGCCGTGCTCGAGGTTGTGGATCAGCTGCGTCTCGTTCTGCGGGGACTCGTAGGCGCCCCAGTTGGCGACTCCGCTGGGGTCCCAATGGGGACCGGATGCGGCCGGGAGTGACGAGTACGGGTCGGGTCCACACGGTGCCTGGGGCGAGCGGCACGTCGTCCCGACCGGGACATGCTCATTCCCGTCGTTGGGAAGCGCCTGGCCGGCATTCGGACTCGGCGATCCGCTGAACAGGAGCACCAGGGCGATGATCACCACGCCGACCAGCAGCACGCCGCCGATGGCGAGCAGGCGCCAATCGGGCAGGGTCAGGGAGCCGTCCCCGCCGTCCAGTCGTCGGTTCAGGGCTTCGCTGCTGGCGCGCTCGCGGCGCTGGATTCCGGAAGTTCGTCGCTTGGCCATATGGCGGCGAAGGATAGCGGACACCCCGCCGACGTGCCGTGGCACCGGTCCTGCTTGGTGGCGTCAGGCAAGCCCATTGGTAGAATGTCGGGACGTGCGCGTCGCTCCGGCGTGCTCCCGTCCCACCCGGAGGTCCCATGTCCCCAGGCCCGAAGCCGCGTCGCGAGAACGCGTTCACGCTGGTGAAACAACTCGCCACCGGCGCCATCGCGCTCGCCAAGCTGGAGGTGCAGCGTGGCCGCCAGGAGGTGGCGAAGAACCTGGGACGGCTGAAGGGTGGGATCATCCTGCTCGCCCTCGCTGTCGCCCTGGTGTTGGTGTTCCTCATCGCACTCGTCGCGTTCGTGATGGCGGTCCTCGTCGTCATCGGCCTGTGGTGGGTCGGCCTCATCGTGCTGGTGCTGCTGCTCGTCGTCATCGGCCTGTTGGTCTGGAGCGGAATCAAGCGCGTGACGAGCACGAAGTTCACCCCCGAAGAGACGATTGCAGCCGTGAAGGAGGACGTGGCATGGGCGAAGAACCGCTTGCTGAGACGCGGCTAGCCATCAGCGCCAAGCGCACCGAGCTCGAGCGTACGGCCGACCAGCTGCGCGACGCCCTCGACATCAAGAAGCGCTTCCGTGAGAACCCGGCCATGGTGGTCGGGGTCGGCGCCGGAGCGGTGTTCCTGCTCGCCGGCGGTCCGATCCGGGTTGCCAAGCTTCTGCGCCGCCGCGTCATGCGCTCGGAGCCGGAGAAGGCCTACGACGCGCTCCCCAAGCCGATGCAGGGCTGGGTCGACTCGATGGCAGGCTCCATCGGTCCTCGGGCCGCCGAGGCGCGCGAGACGCTGTCCGCTGAGCTCCTGCGCTGGCGCCACGATCCGAAGAAGCACAAGAAGGTCGCCAAGCAGATGGCGAAGCAGGCCGCCGAGGGCCCGCCAGGTCCGAAGCGAGCCGCCTGGAACGCCTTCGAGGCCGGCGCCGCGATTCTGACCGCCGCGCTCGCGCGGAAGGCCGTCGAGCGCTTCCTGTCAGGGGATCCGCCGCGGGGCAACGCAACGCTCGATGCACTGGGAACGGCCGGTGGTGCAGCCGAGCCTGACCCGGACAACATGAAGGACGACGTGACGCGCTCGAAGGGCGAGCGCGCCGCCGCAGCGGCCGACGACCGCCGCGAGGACTACTCCGGCATGAGCTCACGATCCGGGTAGACTCAGCGCCGTACCGCCGAGCACCAACCGGGCGAGTGGCGGAACGGCAGACGCGCCGGCCTTAGGAGCCGGTGTCGCAAGACGTGCGAGTTCGAATCTCGCCTCGCCCACCACGCTGCACAGGAGCTGACTTGGTCACCGTATCGACGCGACCCGAACCGGGCTCGAAGATGGTCCTCGAGATCGAGGTACCACCCGAGGAGGTCGCCCGCCACTTCGCCACTGCATACCGCCACGTCGCGGAGCGCACGAAGGTTCCCGGCTTCCGCCCCGGCAAGGCGCCGCGCAACGTCATCGACCGATTCGTGGGCCGTGGCAGCGTCCTGGCGGAGGCGATCGACCACCTGGTCAGCGACAGCTACGACGCCGCCCTCACCCAGTCGGACGTGATGCCGATCGACCAGCCCGAGGTCGACATCGATCCAGCGGCCGTGGTCGAAGGGCAGGGCGTGAAGTTCACCGCCACCGTCCCGGTGCGACCCGACGTCCAGCTCGGCTCCTACACCGACTTCCCGTTCGGCCTGGAGGTGCCCGAGGTCACGGACGACCAGGTGAGCCAGGTCATCGAGGAGCTGCGCGAGCAGCAGGCGACGCTGCGACCGGTCGACGACCGGCTGGCGCAGAAGGGAGACCTCGCGAGCGTGAAGTTCGCGGGAACCATCGACGGCGAGCCGTTCGAGGGCGGGTCGGCGGATCGGATGCCGCTCGTCATCGGCGACGACCGGATGATTCCCGGCTGGGAGGACAACCTCGTCGGGATGAAGATCGGTGAGGCGAAGGGCTTCGACATCGGCTTCCCGGACGACTACCGGGTGGAGGACCTCCAGGGCAAGCAGGCCCGGTTCGAGGTCGAGCTGCTCGACCTGCGCGAGAAGATCCTGCCCGAGGTCAACGACGAGTTCGCGAAGAGCGTGGGTGACGTGGAGACGATCGACGCTCTGCGCGCCGAGATTCGGGACGCCATGGAGAAGCGTGCCGCCGCCGAGGCGCGCCATGGCCTGGGCGACCGGATCATCGACTACGCCAGCACGAACGCCAGCGTCGAGCTGCCCGAGGTCATGGTCGCCAACGAGATCGAGATCATGCGCGACGAGCTGCAGACACGGCTCGCCCAGCAGCGGGTCGGGATGGAGCAGTACCTGGCGCTCTCGAAGCAGACGCCGGAGGAGCTCGCCACCGAGCTGCGGGAGCCCGCCTCACGCCGCGTGAAGACGCTGCTCGTCCTCTCGGCGATCGCCGAGAAGGAGGGGATCGACGCCACCGACGAGCAGATCGACGCCGAGATCGGGGAGCAGCTCGAGCGCTACGAGAATGACGCCAAGCTGCGCGAGTACCTCACCTCGCGGCGGGGCCGGAGCTACCTGCGCATGACGCTTCGCAACCGTACACTGGTCGACATGCTGATCGAGCGCGCCATCGGGCCCGATGCGTCCGCGGCCGAGCCGGATCCGGCGCCCGATGCCGAAGACTCAGAAACCACCCCCGAGCAGCCCGAGGAGTCCGCATAACCGATGCTGGTCCCGATGGTCATCGAGTCGAGCGCCCGCGGCGAGCGCGCGTTCGACATCTACTCGCGGCTCCTCAAGGACCGCATCATCTTCCTGGGCGACGCGATCGAGGACAACGTCGCGAACCTCATCATCGCCCAGCTCCTGTTCCTCGAGTCGGAGGATCCGGAGAAGGACATCCAGCTCTACATCAACTCGCCCGGCGGTGTGGTGACGAGCGGGATGGCGATCTACGACACGATGCAGTACCTGCGCGCGCCGGTCAGTACCATCTGCATCGGCCAGGCGGCCTCGATGGGGGCGGTGCTCCTTGCGGCCGGCGCGACAGGCAAGCGGTATGCGCTGCCGAACGCGCGAATCATGATCCACCAGGGGTCCGGCGGGTTCCGCGGCAACACCCCGGACGTCGAGATCCAGATGCGCGAGATGATGCATCTCACCGACAACCTCATGAAGATCCTGGCCGACCACACCGGGCAGGAATTCGACACGGTGAAGCGCGACTCGGAGCGCGACAAGTTCATGAGCGCCGATGAGGCGAAGGCCTACGGCCTCATCGACGAGGTCTTCGCGGGCAACACCGAGTCGCTCATCAGCATGGCGCGGAAGGACGGGGGAGAGGTGCCGAGCGCGCCGGAGGCGGCAGCGGCCGACAAGGCCAAGAAGTAGCGCGTCGCGCGTCGATATATCGGCGGGATCGCGCCTCGGACAGCATTCCTGCGCTGATCTGACGACCTATCGGTCGGGACGTCGCCCGAACCACGCCGTCGGGCGCTTCCCGGCCACGGACGGACCGATATTTCGACACATTGACGCCCAAACGAGCATCGAGGCGCCGGATCGTCGATACATCGCCACGTCAGCGACGAACGGCCGACTCCCCTCGGAGGAGCCGCCGTTTGAGCCGATCGTTGCCACCCCAGCCGGACCAGCCGTCGGAGGCCCGCACCACGCGGTGACAGGGAACCGCCGGGAAGAGCGGGCAGCGGGACATCGCCCCGCCCACGGCTCGTGCGCCGCCGGGGGACCCGATCATGGCCGCCACCTCGCCATACGTGACGGTCTCGCCGGCCGGTATGCCGCGCACGACCTCGTAGACGCGATGGTCGAAGTCGCTCAGGCCGTAGAGGTCCACCGCCGGCAGCGGGCCTCCCGCCAGCGCTGACTCGATCCAATCGGCGTCGAGATCGGCCGGCTCCGGGACGAGACCGAACCGCCGCCGGAGCCCGGCCAGGAACCCTTCGAGCCCATCGGCATCTCCGCATGCGGCAACGCCCGCATCGGTTGCCGCAACCAGGCGTGGCCCGATCGAGGTCTCGGCCCGCGCGAAGCGCAGCGTCGGCATCGGCGCATCCTACGACCATCGGGGGATGGCGGAGCGTTGGCGAGCCCGTGCTACCATCCCGTGCGATGACGACCAAGTCGAAAGTCCCGTACCGCTGCTCGTTCTGTGGCAAGAGCCAGGAGCAGGTCCGCAAGCTCATCGCGGGCCAGGGCGTCTACATCTGCGACGAGTGCATCAACCTCTGCCAGGAGATCATCGACGAGGAGATGCTCGAGGCGCCGCGCGGTGGCGCCAAGGTCCAGCAGGCCGCGGTCCCGAGCCCGCGCAAGATCAAGGACCAGCTCGACAGTTATGTCATCAGCCAGGACCAGGCGAAGAAGGTCCTGGCGGTCGCCGTCTACAACCACTACAAGCGCGTGAACGCCGGGCACACTGTCGACGACGTCGAGCTCGGCAAGTCGAACGTGCTGCTCGTCGGGCCCACCGGGTCAGGCAAGACGCTCCTGGCCCAGACCCTGGCCAAGGTGCTGGACGTTCCCTTCTGCATCGCCGATGCGACCAGCCTGACCGAGGCCGGGTACGTGGGCGAGGACGTCGAGAACATCCTGCTGCGCCTCATCCAGGCGGCCGATTTCGACGTGCAGCGCGCCCAGCGCGGGATCATCTATATCGACGAGATCGACAAGATCGCGCGGAAGACCGATAACCCGTCGATCACCCGCGACGTCTCCGGCGAGGGCGTCCAGCAGGCGCTCCTGAAGATCCTCGAGGGCACGGTCGCCAACGTGCCGCCGCAGGGCGGCCGCAAGCACCCGCACCAGGACTTCATCCAGATCGACACCACGAACATCCTGTTCATCTGCGGGGGCGCCTTCGAGGGTCTCGAGAAGGTCATCGAGGAACGCGTGGGCAAGCGGGGGATCGGCTTCGGATCCCAGGCGCGCCACTCGAAGGACGAGCGCCGGGAGGCCCTGTTCGACAAGCTCATGCCGGAGGACCTGCTGAAGTACGGGCTCATCCCCGAGTTCGTCGGTCGACTCGCCGTGGTGGTGAGTCTCGCCGCACTGGCGCAGGAGGATCTGGTCAAGGTCCTGACCGAGCCGCGGAACGCCGTCACCCGCCAGTTCATGAAGTTCCTCAGCCTCGACAAGGTCGAGCTCGTCTTCACCCCGGAGGCACTGCAGGCCACCGCGCGCCTGGCCCTCGAGCGCAAGACCGGAGCTCGCGCACTCCGCACCATCGTCGAGGAAGCGCTGCTCGAGGTCATGTATGACATTCCCGAGCGCACCGACGTGAAGAAGGTCGTGATCACCGGTGACACGATCAACCACGGTAAGCCGCCGATGTTGGTGACCGAGAGGGAGGAAGCCGAGCCGCGCCGACGACGATCGCGGGGCGCCAGCTCGGATGTGCCCGAGGAAGAGTCGGCCTGACGACGTCCGGATCGGCCGACGGAGGCGGCGCAGGCATGGGGCCCGCGATGCGCATGCTCATCGAGCATCTGTGGTGGACGAACCGCCGTCTGCTGGATGCTGCCGCGCGGTTGCCCGAGGGAGCCTGGGAGGTCGATCACCATGCCACGACCCGCGACCTCCGGGCCACCCTCGTCCACGAGCTCGACGTCGAGTGGAGCTGGCGCCTTGCCCTCGAAGGGCGCCCCGAGAGCGAGTGGGCCGATGCGGAAGAGCTCCGTCCGGACGATTTCCCGACGGTCGGAGCCCTGCGCGACCGGTGGACCCGTGAGTCGGAGGCGCTCCGTGAATGGGTCGAGTCGCTCACGGACGCCGACCTCGTGGAGCCGACCCATCCCGGGCTGAGCAGCCGTTCGCTCCCGCGCTGGATATTCGTCGAGCACATCGTCAGCCACGGAGCGCAGCAGGCCGCCGACGCAGCCACGCTCCTGTCGGCGGCCGGCGCGTCACCCGGTGATATCGGGTTTCTCGAGTACGTCGGCGAGTTGCACGGCCGCTGATCTTCGGCGTCCGTCGCGTCAGGCGTCGTCCCCCGTGGCCGGGGCCGCGCCACTCCGGTTCACGACCACCCGGTGCGGGAACGGAATCTCGATCCCGCCGCGGTTGAACGCGGCGAGGATTCGCTTGCGCAGCTCGCCGCCAACCGCCCACTGCTCGGCCGCTTTGACCTCGCCGAGGACCTTGAGGGTGACCGACGAGTCGGCCAGGGCATCGACCCGAACAACGCGAGGCGCTTCGAGCATCCGGTTGCCCCACTCGGGATCGGCCAGCATGTCGTCGCCGACGCGGTCGATGAGCTCGCTGGCGAGATCCAGGTCCGTGTCGTACGCCACGCTGATGTCCATGTTCACCCGCGCGAAGAGCCTGGTCATGTTCGATGCCACGGCGATCTGACCGTTCGGGACGGTGTGGACAGTCCCGCTCAGGTCGCGGAGCGTGGTCCGCCGCAGGCTGAAATCCTCGACCTTGCCCTCGACTCCGGCGATGCTGACGACATCGCCCTGGCTGTACTGGTTCTCGAGCACGATGAAGATGCCCGCCAGCCAGTCGCGGATCAGGGTCTGCGCGCCGAACCCGACGGCGATGCCCACGACCCCGAGCCCCGCAACCGCAGGGCCGATGTCGATGCCGAACAGCTGGAGCGCCATGAGCATGGCAAGCACGGCGATCACGCCGGCGGCGATCCTGACCAGCAGCCGGCCGATGGTGCTGATGCGACGTTCGAGCTCGGGCGCCTGGAGGACCGAGGTTCCGGCCTCCTCGCTGCGATGCTCGAGCAGGTGATGGACCCCGATCCCCACGGCCGTGCGAACCAGCAGGAACGCGGCAAGCGCGGCGATGAGGATGAGCAGCAGGCGCAGTGCGACCGCGACCGAGGTGATCTCCAGGACGTCGAGCATGGTCCGCATGGTAACAACGGGCCGTGGGGTACCGTGGTCCGCGTCCGGGGCAGTACTTCCGGTCGGTCCGATCTCCGAGCGCGCGCGGCTAGGATGTGGCCGCTCGCTGGTCACGCACCCGGATTGCGAGCGGCATTGAAGGAGCAGCAGCGGACATGACCTCGAATCAACGACGACCCGGATTCCGGCTCCCATGGGGAACGGGGCCCGAGGAGTCGCAGCCCGAGGGGGATGCGCATGCCGCGACGTCCGAT
>JAGXHP010000034.1 GCA_024636135.1 Chloroflexota bacterium | reverse complement strand
TGGATCTCGGAATTGCGGGACGCGCGGCCGTGGTGGGTGGGGCAACGTCCGGGCTGGGGCGCGCGTCCGCCGAGGCCCTGGCGGCCGAAGGCTGCGACCTCCTGCTCTGGTCGCGCGACGCCGATGCGCTCGCCGAGACCGCCGACGAGCTTCGATCACGTCACGGCGTCCAGGTCGTCACCGCTGCCGCCGATGCAACCGATCCCGCAGCGGCTCGCCTGATCGCCGAGGCAGCTGCTGCGTTCCGCCCGATCGACATCCTGATCTCGAATGCCGGTGGCCCGCCGACCGTCGACCCGACGGCGACCGATGCCGAGGGCTGGCAGCGTGCGTTCCAGCTCCTGGCCGGAACGCCGATCGACCTCGCCACCCGGCTCCTGCCCGGCATGCGGGCGCGCGGGTGGGGACGGATCGTGGCCATCCTGTCGAGCGGCATCCGGCAGCCCATCCCCGAGCTCGTGTACTCGAACGCGGGCCGATCCGCCCTCGCGGCGTGGCTCAAGACCACGTCCCGCGCCGTGGCCGCGGAGTCGGTGACGATCAACGGCGTGATGCCGGGCCGGATCGCCACGCCCCGCGTCCACGAGCTCGACGCGGGCCGGGCGGAACGGGAGGGAACGACGGAGGAGGCGGTGCGAGCCGCCCACATCGAGACCATTCCATCGCGGCGCTACGGCGAGCCGGGCGAGCTCGGCGCTCTGGTCGCCTTCCTCGCCTCGGACCGCGGGTCGTACATCACCGGGCAGTTCGTGGCCGTCGACGGGGGGCTGATCGCGGGGCTGTAGGATCCGTGCATGAGTGCAGAGCTGCTTCGGCGGACCGCCGAACTCGCGGTCGACTTCCTCGACTCGCTTCCCGACCGACCGGTCATGCCACGCCAGCACGTGGCCGAGCTGCGCGAGCAGCTCGTCGTCGAGCTTCCGGAGACGGGAGAAGATCCGTCAGCCGTGATCGAGCACCTCGCCGATGTCGGCGGGAGGGCGGCGGTCGCGATGGCGGGCCCGCGCTACTTCGGCTTCGTCATCGGCGGCTCCCTACCGGCGGCGGTGGCCGCGGACTGGCTGACCTCGACGTGGGACCAGAACGCCGGACTGTACGTTGCCGGGCCGGCGGCCTCCGTGGTCGAGGAGGCAGTGGGGGCATGGCTCATCGATCTGTTCGGCCTCCCGCCCACGAGCGGCTTCGGGCTCGTCACGGGCTGCCAGATGGCGCACTTCACCTGCCTCGCGGCCGCGCGCCAGTCGGTCCTCGAGCGCGTGGGGTGGGACCCGACGACCCAGGGTCTGTTCGGCGCGCCCGAGATCCAGGTCGTTGTCGGGGCCGAGGCGCACAGCACGCTCCACACCGCCCTGCAGTACCTCGGCCTGGGCCGCGACCGGGTCCACGTCGTGCCGACCGACGGCGAGGGCCGGATCGAGCTCTCCGGACTGGCCGAGACCCTCGACGCCATCCCGGCTGACGCACCGCTCATCGTGTGCCTCCAGGCAGGCAACGTGAATACCGGCTCGTTCGATCCGATCCGCGGTGCCATCGAGATCGTGCGCAGGCGCGAAGGCGCCTGGGTGCACGTCGACGGGGCCTTCGGGCTGTGGGCGGCCGCGTCACCCGAGCTGGTGGGGCTGGTGGACGGCATCGGCGAGGCGGACTCCTGGGCAACCGACGCCCACAAGTGGCTGAACGTGCCCTACGACTCCGGACTCGCCTTCGTCGCCGATGCCGCGGTCCACGCGCGTGCCATGGCGCCGCCGCACGCTGCCTACCTCGAGTACGGGCCCGAGCAGGAGCGCGACGAGGTGTCGTGGGTGCCCGAGTTCTCGCGCCGCGCCCGCGGCTTCACGATGTACGCGGCGCTCCGCACGCTCGGCCGTCGGGGCGTGCGGGACATGATCGAAGGCACCTGTGCGATCGCCCGGCGCATGGCCGCCGGCCTCGCCGAGGCGGACGGCGTCGAGATCCTCAATGAGGTGGTCCTGAACCAGGTCCTCGTCCGCTTCACCCCGGCGGACGGCGGCGACGCCGATGCGTTCACTCGCGAGGTGATCCGCCGGGTCCAGGAGGACGGAACCCTCTGGCTGTCCGGTACGAGCTGGCATGGCATGGCGGCGATGCGGATCAGCGTCAGCAATTGGTCGACCACCGAGGCCGATGCCGACGCGTCCGTCGAGGCGATCCTGCGGTGCGCTCGCGGCTGAAGGCGGACTGATGGGCGCCGTCCGCCGGCGGCTCTGGATCGTCTACGGAACGGTGAACGCGACGCGCATGCCCATGACCCTCGGTGGCCGAGGGAGTCCCTAGAGTCAGTTGGCCCGACCCCAGCGGACCGCACGGCACCGATGCGCGAAGCGCATTGCGCGCTGTGGTCTAATCGGTCCTTCTCCACGAACGCAACACCTGCAAGGGGTTTTCGCATGGCGATCGAGACCGATCGGGGGACGATGAGCGGGGCCGAGATGGTCGAGCTCACCAAGCGCCACACGCTGTTCGAGTGGTCCGCACAGAGCAAGGTCGACCCGATCCCGGTCGCCGGCGCGAAGGGCGTGTACTTCTGGACGCCGGAAGGCGAGCGCTTCCTGGACTTCAACAGCCAGCTGATGTGCACGAACATCGGCCACAGCCATCCTCACGTGGTCGAGGCGATCAAGCGCCAGGCGGAGACGCTGGCCTACGCGAACCCGTTCATGGCCACCGAGCCGCGGGCGCGCCTCGGCCAGAAGCTGGCGGAACTGACCCCGGGCGACATCGACACCTTCTTCTTCACGAACGGCGGCGCCGAGGCGAACGAGAACGCGATCAAGCTCGCCCGCCTCGTGACCGGCCGGCACAAGATCATGGCCCGCTACCGCAGCTACCACGGGGGCACCGCGGGCGCTATGACGCTGACCGGTGATCCGCGCCGATGGGCCAACGAGCCGGGCATCCCGGGCGTTGTCCGGGTGATGGATCCGTACCACGGCATCCAGCGCGGCTGGGACACGGCCGACGAGGCACTCGCTCACCTCGAGGAGACGATCCAGCTCGAGGGGCCGAACACGATCGCCGCGTTCATCCTCGAGACGGTCACCGGCACCAACGGCATCCTCGTGCCGCCGGATGGGTACATCCAGGGTGTCCGCGAGATCTGCGACCGCTACGACATCCTCATGATCGCCGACGAGGTGATGGCCGGCTTCGGGCGCACCGGCAAGTGGTTCGCGATCGACCACTGGGACGTGGTCCCGGACCTGATCACCATGGCCAAGGGACTCACGAGCGCCTACGTGCAGCTCGGTGCGCTCGGCATGCGGCGCAAATACGCCGAGCACTTCGACGCGAACGTCTTCTACGGCGGGCTGACGTACAACTCGCATCCGCTGGCGTGCGCGACCGCGCTCGCCACGATCGAGGTCTATGAGAACGAGAACCTCATCGAGCGAGCCGCTCAGATGGGCGAGACGCTGAAGCGGCACCACGCCGAGCTGGCTGCCAAGCATCCGAGCGTGGGCGCCACGAGAAGCATCGGGCTGTTCGGGATCGTGGAGCTCGTCCGCAATCGCGAGACGATGGAGCCGATGGCCCCGTTCAATGGCACGTCCGACGAGATGGCCGCTCTCGGCAAGCGCTTCCGCGAGGAGGGGCTCTACACGTTCGTCCGCTGGAACTCGTTCTTCACGAACCCGCCGCTGACGATCAGCGAGGAGGAGCTGGCCGAAGGCTTCGCGATCATTGATCGCGCGCTCGAGATCACCGATGCCGCAGTCGCCTGAGCGCGGCTGGGTCCGGCGGGTCGCGATCTTCGTCGCGTTTGCGGCGCTGATCCTCGTCGCCTGGGAGGGCGTCAAGTTCATCGGCGGCGATCCGTGGCGAACCGAGACGTGGGTCTGGGAGCCGCCACTCGAGATCTGGTTCGCCTCCGACCTGCTGCTGCCCCACGTCTGGGACATCGCCGGTGCGCTCGCGGCGCCGGTGCAGCGCGGATCTGATGCCTCGCTGGCCCAGTTCCTGGTCGGGGCGGCCGCCTACACGTGGCGCGAGGCGGCCATCGGCTTCGTGGTGGGAGCCATCATCGGCATCGGCCTGGCGGCGGCCTTCGTGCACTCGACGCTGCTCGAGCGGGCATTCGTGCCGTACGTGATCGCCAGCCAGACGATCCCGATCGTGGCCCTGGCGCCGATGATCGTCTTCGCCTTCGGCCCGGACGTGCTCAGCGTGGTGATCATCGCCACCTACCTCACCTTCTTCCCGGTCACGATCGCCATGATCCGCGGGCTGCGCTCGCCGGACCCGCGTGCGCTGGAGCTCATGCGCTCCTACGCGGCCAGCCGGCGCAGCATCTTCTGGAAGCTGCGCATGCCGGCGTCCCTGCCCTACCTGTTCACCGCACTCAAGGTCAGCGCGACCGCCAGCATCGTCGGCGCCATCGTCGGCGAGGGACCCGGGCAGATCCGCGATGGCCTGGGTCGCGCCATCATCAACTTCAACAACCAGTACATCAGCGGACCGGAGAAGCTGTGGGCCACGATCATCGCCTGTGCGCTGCTCGGGATCATGTTCTTCGGGCTGATCCGCGTGGCGGAGCTGATCGCGCTGCGCGGTCGCGGTGCCGTGCCGGACGCCGCATGAGGAGCGACCGATGACCGATGCCCAGGCCCCCGTCGTCCGGATCACGGGCCTCGACAAGCAGTTCAACGCCGGGGACCAGGTGGTGACCACCGCCCTGTCCGGGATCGACCTGAGCATCGAACGCGGCGAGTTCGTGAGCCTCATCGGCCCGTCGGGCTGCGGCAAGAGCACGCTGCTGCGGCTGATCGGCGACCTGACGGCACCCACTGCCGGGAGCGTGGAGGTCAATGGCAAGCCGTCGCACGCCGCCCGCTTGGGCCGCGAGTACGGGATGGTGTTCCAGGCGCCGGTGCTGTTCGAGTGGCGCAGCGTCGAGGAGAACGTGAAGCTGCCGCTCGAAATCCTCGACATGAGCAGGGCGCAGCGCGACGAGCGGGCCAGGGAGATGCTTGCGCTGGTGGAGCTGAGCGACTTCGCGCGACATCACCCGTACCAGCTGTCGGGTGGCATGCAGCAGCGGGTCGCCATTGCGCGCGCGCTGGCACTCCAGCCGGCGATCCTGCTGATGGACGAGCCGTTCGGAGCGCTCGACGAGATGACCCGCGAGCGGATGAATTCCGAGGTGCTGCGCATCTGGCAGCAGACCGGCACCACGGTCGTGTTCGTCACGCATTCGATCCCCGAGGCGGTCTTCCTGTCGACGCGGGTCGTGGTCATGAGCGCCCGGCCCGGACGGATCACTCGCGTGGTGGACGTGCCGCTGCCGCATCCACGCAACGAGGAGACGCGCGAGGATCCCCGCTACTTCCAGGTCGTGACCGAGGTCCGCGAGGCCCTGCGCGCCGGCGAGGGATCGACCGTATCCGAGGCGCGCCTTGCGGCCGAGGGGCGCATCGGGTGACGGCCGCTGCACCGTCGGTCGGCGTCCCCATGCCCCCGCGCCCCTCGCGCGTCAGTCGCATCGGCTCGGCGTTCGGCCACAATCTGCCGGCCGTCCTCGTCGGCGCGGCCGCCCTCGGCATCTGGGAGCTCCTCATCCGGCTCTTCAACGTCCGCGCGTTCATCTTGCCGGCACCGTCGGCCATCGGCGCGGCGCTCGTCGAGAACTGGGGCGCGGGACGGTGGCCGCTGTTCGACTCCGCGATGGCCACGCTGTTCGAGGCGGTCGGCGGGCTCGTCATCGGCACGGTGGTCGGCATCGTCATCGCTTTCGGGGTTGCCCGCTGGGCCAACGCGCGAGACGCGGTGCTGCCCATCGCGGTGGCGGCGAACGCCATCCCGATCATCGCCATCGCGCCGATCTTCAACGCATGGTTCGGGGTCACGAACCCTGTCTCGAAGATGATGATCGCGGCGCTTCTCGTCTTCTTCCCGGTGATGATCAACGTGACGCGCGGGCTGACCTCGGTCGAGCCGTCCGCGCTGGAGCTCATGCGCTCGTACGCCGCATCGGAGTGGACGATCCTGCGCAAGCTTCGCCTGCCGAACGCCCTGCCATTCTTCCTGACCGCGATGAAGGTGGCCACGACGCTGAGCCTTATCGGGGCAATCGTCGGCGAGTACTTCGGCGGCTCCTCGACCGTGATCGGCCGAGTGGTCGTGCAGTCGGCGTCCGCGCTGCGATTCGACGTGACGTGGGCGGCCATCTTCCTGGCGGCCGTGACCGGGATCACGTTCTACCTGGTGATCGTCGCGCTGGAACGGACGCTCATTCCGTGGCACGCCTCGGTTCGGAGCCAGGAGCCTAACTGACGCAGCTACCCTCCAGTCTTCGGTATATACGGTATATACCTCGCACGCCGGAATCGTCGCCGCCGTGTGCGACCATGGGAAGTCACACGATCGTCACACGGGTTCCATAGGCTGCGCCGCATGAGCCGACCCCTGCCCTTCCTCCCTATCCTTGCCCTGGCAACGATCACCGCCTGCTCCAGCGCGGTGACCACCACGTCGCCCGCACCGGACGCGACACCGACATCGAGCGCCCCCGCCTCGACGACGGCGGAGCCATCGGCGCCGTCAGCGGCCGCCCCATCTTCAGCGGCGCCCTCGGCCTCGGAGACCGCGCAGACCGATGCGCTCCTCGCCGTCGAGCTGACCGACGTCCGCAGTGGCGAGACGTTCACGATCGGTGAGCTGGCCACCACCGACGGACCCGTCCTGCTCGAGCCAATGGCGGTGTGGTGCAGCAGCTGTCGATCTCAGCAGCACGAGATCATCGGCGCGCACGACCTGGCGGACTTCACCTCCGTCTCGCTCGACGTCGATCTGTCGGAGTCACCGGCCGACCTCGCCAGCTATGCCGACCGCGAGGGATTCGACTGGGCCTTCGCCATGGCCGATGCGAGCCTGTACCGCCTGCTCCAGGACCGTTTCGGCGTCGCCGCGACCAACCCGCCATCGACCCCACTCATCGTGATCGAGGCTGACGGGACGGTCCGCCCGCTCGAATTCGGACGTGGCGTTCGCAGCGCAGGAGATGTCGTCGCCGAGCTCGGCGCCGGCTGAGGCCGATGGGCGAGCTGCTGATCGCGGTCAGCGCGGGGATCGGCGCGACCATCACGCCCTGTGTCCTGCCGCTGTACCCGGGGTTCCTCGCCTACCTCACGGCCCCCGCGACGGTGGCCGTCGGCGCCGATGGGACCGCTGTCGCCCAGCGCCGGCCGCCTCCCGCCCTGGCGGCGATCCTCGTCTGGCTCGGGGTGGTGGTCGGGATGGTCGCCATCGGCGCGCTGCTCGCCCTGCTCTCGGTCAGCCTCGGCAGCGTGCTGCGCGTGGCGCTGCCGATCATCGACCTCGTACTCATCGGACTCGGGGTTCTGCTGCTGCTGGGCACGAATCCGTTCGCGCGGCTGCCTCAGGCATCGCCTCGGGGACTGGGCAATGCGGGGCCACTGGCCGGCTCATTCCTCTACGGCCTGATGTTCGCGCCGATCGCACTCCCCTGCTCGGGGCCGTTCCTCATCGGGATCTTCGTGGCGTCGCTCACAATCGACGACGCGGCACGCCAACTCGCGTTCTTCGGGGCGTTCGGCGTCGGGTTCGGGCTCCCGCTGCTGGCTCTCGGGCTGGTGGGACAGGCGCGTGCCCGTGGCCTGGCAAGCGCCGTCATCCGCTGGGAGCGGCCGTTGCAGGTGGTGATGGGCGTGCTGCTCATCGGCATCGGCGCATGGGACCTGTGGGTCAACCTGCCCCAGGTGCTGGGATGATCCCGCGAGCGGCGGGCACCGACGGCGCCGTGGTCGGCGTTCGGCGGCCCGCAACGTCGACGATCCTCGTGGTCGATGACGACCCGAAGATCCGGGACCTGCTGCGGCTGTACCTCACCCGCGATGGCTACCGCGTTTTGGAGGTCGAGGATGGCCCCGGCGCCCTCGACATGGCACGCGAGCAGCGCTGCGACCTCGTCCTGCTCGACGTGATGCTCCCCGGGATGGACGGGTTAGAGATCTGCCGGCGGCTGCGCGAGGAGGCGACGACCCCGATCCTGCTGCTCACGGCACGCAGCGGCGACTCGGACAAGGTCGTCGGCCTGGACCTCGGCGCGGACGACTACGTCGTCAAGCCGTTCAGCCCGCGGGAGTTGATGGCACGTATTCGGGCCCAGCTGCGCCGTCATCGGCAGCCGGCCGACCGCGAGCCGATCCTGTCGGCCGACGGCCTGGTGATCGATCCGGGCGCCATGCGCGTGGAGCTCGACGGCCGCGAGATCGAGGTCACGGCATCGGAGTTCCGGCTCCTCTACGCGTTGATGTCACGGCCGATGCGGGTCTTCACGCGGGACGAGCTGATCAGCGCAATGCACGGCGACGACGACCCGGGAATCATCGATCGCACGATCGACGTCCACCTCGGCCGCCTGCGCCACAAGCTCGGAGATCCCGCAAGCCGTCCGCGGTTCATCGGCACCGTGCGCTCCATCGGCTACCGGTTCCTCGCCGCGGTCACCAACCGGCAGGCGAATCCCAGGTGAGCACGCTTCGGGTCCGGCTGGTACTGGCCATGCTGGCGACCTCGCTCATCGCGGCGGGCGTCATCCTGGCCTCGGTTCGCTGGTTCAGCACCGAGCAGATCATGCATTTGCTGATGGAGGGCGCCACCTCGGAGGCCGAGGCGCGGGCCATGGTCGACGACAACATCGCCCGGGTCGTGGCCATCGGCGCGGTGGCCGGCGTCGTCCTCGGCGGCGTCTCCGCCTGGTGGCTCGCACGACGGGTGCTTCGCCCGGTGGCACGACTGACCGAGGCCACGCATCAGCTCACCGCTGGCGACCTTGCGGCGCGGGTACCCGAACCGTCGGACCGTGAGCTGCGCGACCTTGCCCACGCGTTCAACCAGATGGCCGCGACGCTCGAGCGGGTGGAAGAGCTGCGCACCACCCTGGTCGCCGATGTCGCCCACGAGCTCCGGACGCCGCTCACCGTGCTCCGCGGCTACACCGAGGCCCTGGCCGACGGCGTGGTCGAGCCCTCCGGCGAGATGCTGCGCACCGTCCACGCGGAGATCGAGCGCCTCACGCGCCTTGTCGAGGCACTCGACCAGCTGGCGCGCAACGACGAGCGGACCCGGGAGCGCGCGCGCATCGAGGTCGATCTCGGCGACGTCGTGCGCCGCGCACTGTCGCTTGCCGCCCCCGACCTCGCGAACCGAGCGATCAGCGTCCGGATCGACGAGAGCCCCGACCTCCCGCGACTCATGGCGGATCCGGACGGCATCGGCCAGGTGGTGAGCAACCTCGTCCAGAACGCCGCGCGCTACACCGCCGATGGCGGCGACATCAGCGTCCATCTGCGAGCCGAGGCGAACGGGGTCGCCTGCGCGATCACCAACAGCGGCGCCGAGATCCCGTCGAACGAGATTCCACTGATCTGGGAGCGCTTCCACCGCGTGGATCCATCACGCACTCGCGCCACCGGTGGCGCGGGGATCGGCCTTGCCATCGTGCGGCAGATCGTCGAGGCGCACGGGGGCGAGGTCGGTGCGCGTTCCGGCGATGGTCGAACCGAGATCTGGTTCCGGTTGCCGATCGCCGGCTGAAAGTTGTGGATAAACGGCTGGCACGTCACGGGTTGGGTCCGTAGAATCCGCCAATCCGACCGGATCACCAACGCACCGACACACGAGGAGCCCGAGCGCATGAAGCGATCCCGAATCTGGTTGAGCGTCGCGGTGAGCGCGACGCTTCTCCTGGCGGCCTGCGGAACGCAGACCGGCGAATCAACCGCCCCGAGCGATGGCGGTGGCGATGGCGGCGAGGCCGCGACGGTCCAGCTCCAGCTGCAGTGGGCGCCCCAGGCCCAGTTCGCCGGCTACTTCGCGGCCGTCGAGGAGGGCTACTACGAGGACGAGAACCTCACCGTCGAGATCCTGGACGGTGGACCGGACGTGGTGCCCCAGCAGGTGGGATCGGCGCCCGATGGCCCCGAGTTCACGATCAGCTGGGTGCCGAAGGTGCTCGAGGCACGCGCCGGCGGCTCCGACCTCGTGAACATCGGCCAGATCTTCCAGCGCTCCGGCACGCTGTCGGTTGCGTGGGCCGATTCGGGCATCACCTCTCCGGCTGATTTCGAGGGCAAGAAGGTCGGCGTCTGGGACTTCGGCAACGAGTTCGAGGTCACGGCGGCCGCAACGGCCGAGGGCCTCGAGGAAGGCGTCGACTACGAGAAGGTCACCCAGCCGTTCGACATGACCCTGCTGCTCACGGAGCAGATCGACGTCGCCGAGGCGATGATCTACAACGAGTACGCCCAGGTTTTGGAGGCCGAGAACCCCGACACCGGCGAGCTGTACCAGCCGGATGACCTCACCGTCATCGACTACAACGATGTCGGGACGGCCATGCTCCAGGACGCGATCTTCGCGCGGGCCTCATGGCTCGCCGAGGAGGGCAACGAGGACATCGCCGAGCGGTTCCTTCGCGCCAGCTTCCGCGGCTGGATCTTCTGCCGCGACAACCCGGACAAGTGCATCGAGTACACGGTCGCGGCCGGCTCGACCCTCGGCGCCGGACACCAGGCCTGGATGATGAACGAGATCAATCCGTTGATCTGGCCATCACCCGATGGCATCGGCATGCTGGATTCCGGGCTGTGGGACCAGACCGTCGAGATCAGCCTCGAGTCCGGGATCATTGCCGAAGCACCGTCCGATGACGCTGCACGGACTGACCTGGCCCAGGCAGCCCTCGACGGTATCGAGGAGGACGCCACGGGCGACGGATTCACCAAGGGCACCGTCGAGGTGACACCCGGCGGGGAGTAATCCGCCACCCTTCGCTCACGCCAAGATCCCGCTCCGATCCGTCGGGGCGGGATCTTCTTGTGCCCCGGGGTGGCGGCGATAGATCGTCGAAACCGGGCCGGACCGGCGCATTGGGCGTCCGGATGACGATGTATCGGCTGTTGCGCGGCCCGGATCGGGCAGTCGGGCGCCCTCCGGCCACGAGAGAGCCGATCTATCGACAGCTCGGCGCCGAGATCGTGCCTCGGGCGCCATTACGCCGACATATCGCCGATCCACCCCGCGCATTGAGCGTCAGGTCGGGCCGCTGTCCTCGTCCTTGCCGGTGTTCGGGATCCCATCGGCATCGTCCTCCACGCCCGGCGTCGGGCCCGGGGCTGCCTCGGCATCGCGTTCGGACCGCGTGGAGGCACGTCGCACCAGCCACGGCAGGAACGGCGGGACGATGAGGGTGGTGATGATCGCCATGCCAACCACCACAGAGTAGATCTCGCCCTCGATGGCCCCCGCCGACAGGCCGAGGCCCGCCACCACGATCCCGACCTCTCCCCGGGGAACCATTCCCCAGCCCACCATTGCGGCGCGCGCCCGACCCTGGCCCAGCGCCCCGATGAAGGCGCCGACGAACTTCGTCACCACGGCGAGCACGGTGAGCCCCAGCAGCAGAACGAGGACGTCGACGCTGGCCAGGCCGACGATGTCGACCTGCGCCCCGATGAACCCGAAGAAGAACGGCGTGAAGAACGCCGCCACCGGGGCGACCTCTGACTCGAGCGCGTGGCGCTCCGACGACTCCCCGACGACCATGCCGGCCAGGAATGCTCCGATGATCGCCGCCAGCCCGATGAGGGACGCCAGAGAGGCCAGCCCGAGCATGACGATCATCCCCGGCAGGAACGGGGTCTCCGCGAACTCCGGGTCGGTGAGGATCGAGCTTCGGCGACGCAGGATCCGGGTTCCGCCGATGACGACGACACCGATGAACAGGATGGCGATGATGAGCAGACCCAGGATGTCGGTGACCTGGAAGCTGCCGGCCGCCACGCCCGAGGCGACCGACAGGATCATGATCGCGAGGACGTCGTCGATGACGGCCGCCCCGAGGATGATGCGGCCTCCGCGGCTCGTCAGGGCACCGAGGTCGCGCAGCACGTTCGAAGTGATTCCCACGCTCGTGGCCGTCAGCGCCGCGGCGAGGAAGATGGCGAGCGTGAGGTCGCCGCCCGCAAGTTCCGCGGCGAGAAAGCCACCGGCAAACGGGAAGACCACGCCCAGGATGCCGACCATCAGGGCAGTGCGGCCGACCCGCAGCAGCTCGTGGAGACGGGTCTCGAGGCCGACCTGGAACAGCAGGAGGACGACGCCGATCTCGGCGAAGAGCTCGGTCTCGGCGTTGACCTCGTACACGCCGAGCACCGCCGGGCCGGCGATCACGCCACCCAGGATCTCGCCCACGACCGTGGGTTGACCCAGGCGCCGGAAGATCTCGTTGCCGATCTTCGCCGCGACGAGAATCGCGAACAGCTGGAGGAGGATCTCGGTCAGGTGGTCCATCGTCTTGGAGGGCGGCTCCCGGTCGGTTGCGGCACGCGGTGGCGCCGACGGGCCACGCGGACCAGTCTAACCGACGCTCGATGACCGACCGGTATCATCGGGCAATGCCGACGACGCGCCGCGCCGCCGACTGCCGGTTCGTGCCATGACCGGACTCGGGTTGACCCTGCTGCTGGCACTCGGTGCCGCGCTGGTGCTGGGGACCATCGCGCACCGGCTGCGTCTCCCCCCGATGATCGGGTACATCGTGGCGGGCATGGTGGTCGGCCCCGCGACCCCCGGCTTCGTGGCGGACCGCGAAGAGGTGCTGGCCCTCGCCGATATCGGCGTTGCGCTGCTGATGTTCAGCATCGGGCTCCAGTTCAGCATCGGCGAGCTGCGATCGGTCGGGGCGCGGATCCTGGCCGGGACGCCGATCCAGGTCGCGATAACGCTCGGCATCGGCACCGGGACCGGGCTGATGTTGGGCTGGTCCCTGATCGAGGCGCTGTTCATCGGCGGGGCCGTCTCCGTCTGCTCGACGGTGGTGCTCGTGAAGGTCGCCGGGGAGGGGACGCTCCACACCACGACGTACGGGCGCGCGGCCCTCGGCGTGTCGATCGTCCAGGACCTGGTGACCGTGGTGCTGGTGGTCGCGCTCACCGCCCTGGGTGGGGACGAGGATCGAACCCTTGCCGACCTGCTCCTCAGCGTGGGCGTCGCGCTCGGGTTCGTGGCGCTCGTCGTGATCCTCGGGTCGCGCGTCCTCCCTCGGCTGCTCGGGATCGTGGCCGGGTTGCGCTCCCGCGAGCTCTTCGTCATCAGCGTGGCGGTGCTGTCGATCGGGACGGCCTTCGCGGCGGCCGCGCTCGGCGTGAGCGTGGCGCTCGGGGCATTCGTCGCGGGGTTGGCGCTCTCCGACTCGGATCTCACCGCGAGCGTGCTCGGCGAGATCGTTCCGTTGCGTGAGCTGTTCAGCGTGTTCTTCTTCGTCTCCATCGGCATCCTGCTCCAGCCCGCCGCGATCATTGGCGCCTGGCCGACAGTCGTCGCGCTGCTCCTGATCATCACCCTCGGGAAGGCGATTCCGGTGGCGGTCCTCGCCCGGTTCGACGGACAGCGCCCATCCTCGGCGGTGCGCGCCGGCGCGCTCATCGGTCAGAGCGGGGAGTTCAGCTTCGTTCTTGCGTCCGCTGGCCTGGCAGTCGGTGCCGTGACGAGCGACACCTTCAGCCTGGCCATGGGTGCGGTCGTGATCTCGATCCTAACTGCCGAGCCGCTCCTCGCTGGCGCCCGCCGCCTGGGGGCGTGGCTCGACGCCGAACAGCATCGCCCCGGTCCAGCCGCCGAGCACCCCGCCGCGGACCTTCACCGTCACGCCGTGATCCTGGGCTATGGGCGCGTCGGCCGATCGGTGGCTCGAGTCCTCGAGTCACGCGGCTTTGCGTGGGTCGCGGTCGACGGCGACTACGGGATCACGCGCGAGGCGCGGGCGAACGGCTCCACGATCATCTATGGCGAGGCCGGGGCACCATCGGTGCTCGACGAGGCCAACGTGGCCCACTGCCACGCGCTCATCGCGGCCATCCCCGATGCTCTCGCCATCCGCCAGGCGGTTGCCTACGCGCGGTCGCGCAACCCGAAGGTGGAGATCGTGGCGCGCGCCCACTCGGAGGCGGAGGAGGTCGAGCTGCGACGGATGGGAGTGAACCGGGTGGTCGTCGCGGAGCGCGAGGTCGGCAACGAGATCCTGCGCCACGCCCTCCGGCGCTTCGGGGTCAGCGACCGGGAGGCAACCGCGTTCGTCGAGGGCCGGCGCCGCAGCTAGTCCCAGACCTCGCCGATGCGCTCGACGAGCTCGTCGAGCGAGTCCACCACCACGGCAGGGCGCACATCTGGTGGCAACTCCTGGATGATCCCCCACGGCCCGCGTCGGATCCAGACGGGACGCATGCCTGCGGCGAGGGCCGGGATGACGTCGTTGTCCACGCGGTCTCCGACGTAGGCAATGTGGCCCGGCTCCGCCCCGGTCAGCTCCGTGATCCGAGCGTAGAAGGCCGATGCCGGCTTGGCCACGCCCATCGCTTCGGACATCGCCATTACGTCGGCGCGGACGCCGAGGGCCTCGAGCTGGTCGTGGCGCGTCGCCGGCTGGTTGGCCACGATCGCGAGCCGATAGCCACCCGCGCGGAGCGCGTCGAGGGCGCGCAGCGCATCGGGGTAGAGGTCCTCGGGCCGGAAGCCGCCATGGCGAGCCTCGACATCGGGCGCATGCTGGTCCCAGTCCTCCGCGCTGAAGAGCGCGAAGACGTCGCGGTAGTCACCACCCCGCGCCAATGTCGCGCCGAGGCCGGCGAGGAAGGTGAGACGCGGGATGCCGAGGGCATCGGCCCAGGCGGACCAGATGCGCGTCTCGTCGATCAGGGTCTCCCCGACGTCAAGCACGACCCAGCGTTCGGCGGTGCGATTCATGTGGGCAAGCCTATCGGACGCTGCGAGCGGGACGAAGGCACGTTGGGTAGGGTGGCGAGTATGCCCTCCCTGCGCGACGTCGTTCGCATCGGTCTTGCCGTGACGATGGGAGTCGCCGGCGTAGCCCACTTTGTGTCGCCGCGCCCATTCATCGGCCACATCCCGGACGGCGTCCCGCTCCGCGGCGAGCTCGTGGCGATCACCGGCGCGATGGAGGTGGTGTTGGCCGTCGGCCTGGTTGGTCCACGGCGGTGGCGACGTCCGGCCGGGCTGGCCCTGGCCCTCTACCTCGTCCTCGTCTTCCCGGCGAACATCTACGCGGCGTTCAGCCAGGTGCCGATCGAGGGAGTGCCCACCGGCTGGATCCGATGGGCGCGGCTGCCACTGCAGGTCCCGCTCGTCGTCGCGGCCTGGTGGAGCACTCGCTCGCCCTGACCCGACGAAATATCGGCGAGAGGGCGCCTCTGCTCCGTCTTCGGCGGCGTTTCGCCGAAATATCGGCTTGGATACCGCCCAGAGTGCGCCCAATGGCGCCTTTCGTGCGCCTCAGCGCCCGATATATCGTCAACGGGACGCCCAGAACTCACGTCAGGCGCCGTTCACGCGATAGATCGGCGCGCGACGCCAGGCGCAGGCCGGTTCCGGGCTAGGCCTGCTTCACCCCAGCCACGAGCGCCTCGATCGACGGCTTCGCGTCGCCGAAGAGCATCGCCGTCTTCTCGTTGCTGAACAGCGGGTTCGGGATGCCCGCGAAGCCGGTGCCCCGTCCGCGCTTCAGCACGACGATGTTCTGCGCCGCGTCCACGTTGAGGATCGGCATGCCGGAGATCGGCGAGCCCTCTTCTCGTGCGGACGGGTTGACGACGTCATTGGCGCCGATGACGAGCGCGACATCGGTATCGGCGAAGTCGTCGTTGATCTCGTCCATCTCCTTGAGGCGGTCGTAGGGCACGTTCGCCTCGGCCAGGAGGACGTTCATGTGCCCCGGCATGCGACCGGCTACCGGGTGGATGGCGAACTGCACGTCGACGCCCTTCGCGATCAGGAGGTCCATGAGCTCGCGTACCGGGCCCTGCGCCTGGGCGACCGCCATGCCGTACCCCGGCACGATGATCACGCGCTTCCCGTAGGCCATGAGCACGGCGACGTCCTCGGCGTTGATCTCGCGCAGCTGCTCCTCGCCCTCGGCGCCCGCCGCAACCGCCCCGCCACCCGTGCCGAAGCCGGCGAACAGGACGTTGAACAGCGACCGGTTCATGGCCTTGGTCATGAGCTGGGTGAGGATGGCGCCCGAGGCCCCGACCAGCGTGCCCGCGATGAGGAGTGCGTAGTTGCCGAGCACGAAGCCCGATGCCGCGACCGCGATGCCGGTGTAGCTGTTGAGCAGCGAGACCACGACCGGCATGTCCGCGCCGCCGATCGGCATGGTGAGCACAACGCCCGCGGCCAGCGCGATGACGCAGAAGACGAGGAACAGCGGGATGCTGTTCTCGAAGCCGACGATGTAGACGCCGATGACGAAGAGGGCCAGGAACATGGCCCCGGTGATCATCTGCTGGCCCGGCAGCATGTACGGCCGCGAGGTGACGATGCCCTGGAGCTTGCCGAATGCGACGACCGAACCGGTGAGCGCCACCGAGCCGATGACCGCGCCGAGCAGCGTCGCGATGACGAACGGCAACGGCAGGAGGCCGTCGCCGTGGTCCGCGAACTCGAGGTACTCGGCGATGGCCACGACCGCGGCCGCGCCGCCACCAGCGCCGTTGAAGATCGCAACCATCTGCGGCATGGCGGTCATCGCCACGCGCTTCGCCCCGAGGAAGCCGGCGACCGAACCGACGGCACCGCCAACGATGACGATCCACCAGTTCTCGAGCATGCCCGGACTCGTGAAGAAGGTCCACGCCACGACGAGGGCCATGCCGGCGGCGCCGAGGAGGTTGCCAGTTCGGGCCGTCTTCGGGCTGGCGAGGAACTTCAGGGCGATGATGAAGGTGACGCTGGCGACCAGCCAGACGAGGTAGGTCAGGACCTGGAGCGTGTCCATCTAGCGCTCACCCGGCTGATCGCCGGGGCGGCGCTTGAACATCTCGAGCATGCGGTCGGTAACGACGAAGCCGCCGACCACGTTGATCGTGCCGAGGATCACGCCCAGCAGGGCAAGCACGATCCGCACGGGACCTTCGGCCGATGCGGCCACGAGCATGGCGCCCACGACGATGACGCCGTGGACGGCGTTGGCGCCGCTCATCAGCGGGGTGTGGAGCATGGTCGGCACCTTCGAAACCACCTCATAGCCGACGACTGCGGCCAGGACGAGGATGAAAAGTGCCGACAGCAGCTCGAATGCGGAGAGCTCCATCGGGCTAGGCGTCCTTCTTCTCGCCCGCGGCGGCGGGCGCATCGGTCTTGGGCTGGACTGGGGCTTCCGGCGCTGCCGCCGGTGCGGGAGTCGGATCGGCGACCTCGATGCCC
>JAGXHP010000033.1 GCA_024636135.1 Chloroflexota bacterium | reverse complement strand
GCTTCGACCCGCGGCGCGCGCGTACTTCAGCGAGCCGTGACCTTTCTATACTCGGCCGCGTGCAGCTGATCTCCCACGCCCGCGACGGGCATCCTCGCCTCGCCGTGCGCCTCGATGGTGGCCTCCGGGACCTGACCGATGCCACCGGCGCCACCGACGTCGGGGAGCTTCTGGCCGCGGGCGTCACGGTCGAGCAGCTTGACGGCCTGGCGGGGATGGCCGTCGCCGACGACGTCGTCCCGCTGGCGCCGATCGGGCGGCCGGGGAAGATCATCTGCGTCGGGCTGAACTATCACGACCACTGCCGCGAGCAGTCGATCGAGCCGCCTGCCTACCCGATGCTGTTCAGCAAGTTCGCCAACGCCGTCGCCAACCCCGGCCAACCGGTGACGCGTCCCCGGGCGACCGAGAAGCTCGACCTCGAATGCGAGCTGGGCGTCGTCATCGGGAGGCGTGCGTCGCACATCGGCCGGGACGAGGCGCTCGAGCATGTCTTCGGCTACACGATCGTCAACGACGTGACGATGCGGGACCTCCAGAAGGAGGACCGACAGTGGTTGCGCGCCAAAGGATCAGACGGATTCGCGCCGATGGGCCCCGTTGTGGTCACGGCGGACGAGATCCCCGATCCGCAGCATCTGCGCCTCCGGTCGTGGGTCAACGGCGAGCCGTGGCAGGACTCGACGACTGCCGAGATGGTCTTCGACATCGCCACGATCGTTGCGTTCGCGTCCCGGACCATCACCCTCGAGCCCGGAGACGTCATCGCCACCGGAACGCCGGCCGGCGTCGGCCACTATCAGCAGCCTCCGCTCTACCTTGCCGACGGCGATGTCATGCGTCTCGAGATCGAGGGCATCGGTGCGCTGGAGAACCCGATCCGCGACGAGCTCCCGCGCAGCGGGGATCACGAGGCCGCAGCCGGCGTCGGCGAGTTGGCGGCCGAGGGCCGATGAGCATGATGCGGGCCCTGGCCAAGACCGCACCGGGACCCGGTCTCGAGCTCGTCGAACGTCCCCTGCCGCGGCCGGGCCGTGGCGAGGTCCTCCTGCGCGTCGACGCGGCGAGCATCTGCGGCACCGACCACCACCTCTTCGAGTGGGACGAGTGGGCAGCCGACAACCTCGTTCCGCCTCGCATCCTGGGCCACGAGCTGGCGGGCACGGTTGAGGCGCTTGGGGCGGGGGTGACCCGCGTCAAGGAGGGTGACCTCGTCGGCGTCGAGTCCCATATCGCCGACTGGACCTGCACGCAGTGCCGCCGCGGCGACGCGCACCTGTGCCGCAACCTGCGGGTGATCGGGGTCCACGTCGATGGTGGCTTTGCCGAGCGCGTCGTCATCCCCGAGACGAATGCCATCGAGTCGAATGGTCTGGATCCGGCCGTGGTGGCTCTCCAGGAACCCATGGGGAACGCGGTCCACGCCGCGTTCGTGGAGCCGATCGAGGGACGGTCGGTGCTCGTTACCGGCTGCGGTCCCATCGGCCTGTGCGCGGTGGGGATCGCGAAGGCCGCGGGGGCTTCGCTGGTCATCGCGACCGACACGGAACCCTATCGGCTGGAGCTGGCGCGGACCATGGGGGCGGACCTCGCCCTGGATGCCACCGATCCGGCGACCGAGGAGCGGATCGGCGAGGCGACCGGAGGGGATGGGGTCGAGGTCGTGCTGGAGATGAGCGGCGCTCCCCGCGCGCTCGAGCAGGCACTGCGCGTGACGACGCGCGGCGGACGCATCAGCCTGCTGGGCATCTTCAGCGAGGCCGTTGCGATGGAGCTCTCGGACCAGGTGATCATGCAGGGCATTCGGCTGCATGGGATCTACGGGCGCCGCATGTACGACACCTGGGAGCGGACCCAGGCGCTGCTCCGCTCCGGCGCGCTCGACGTCTCGCCGATCATCACCCACCGGCTGGACCTCGCCGAGTGGCCGACGGCCTTCGAGCTCATCGCGTCGCGCCACGCGGGAAAGGTGGTCCTCCGCCCCTAGGCCGGCCTCGTCCGCTCGTATACTCGGGGCCATGACCGACGCACCCGCTCGCGCTCGAAATCCGCTCCGATTCCTCGATGACGAGATCGAGGACCTGAAGGCCAAGGGCCTCTACCGCCGGCTGCGCGTCGTGGAGAGCGAGCAGAAGAGTCGATGCGTCATCGATGGGCGCGAGGTGATCACCCTCAGCTCGAACAACTACCTGGGGCTGAACACCCACCCGAGGCTGCGCCGGGCGGCACTCGATGCTGTCGAACGCTTCGGCGCCGGGTCGGGTGCGGTGCGGACCATCGCCGGGACGATGTCGCTCCACGAGGAGCTCGAGCAGCGGCTGGCGGCCTTCAAGCACACCGAGGCCGTCCTCACGTTCCAGTCGGGCTTCACGGCCAACACCGGCGTCATCCCGATCCTGGCTTCCGAGGGCGCGGTCATCGTCAGCGACGCGCTGAACCACGCCAGCATCATCGACGGCATCCGGCTCACCAAGGCCGAGCGCAAGATCTTCCCGCACGCCGACATCGAGGCCCTTCGCCAGGCGCTGCGCGAGATCCGCGCTGCCGATGCCGATCGGACCATCCTGGTGATCACCGACGGCGTGTTCAGCATGGACGGCGACATCGCGAAGCTGCCGGAGATCGTGGAAGCCGCCGAGGAGGCCGATGCGGTGGTCATGGTCGACGACGCCCATGCGTCCGGGGTTCTTGGTCGCAACGGTCGGGGGAGCGTCGATCACTTCGATCTCAACGGTCGGGTCCAGGTTCAGGTCGGCACGCTGTCGAAGGCGATCGGCGTGCTCGGGGGCTACGTTGCCGGTCCGGCCGCGCTGCGAACGGTCCTTGAGCACAAGGCACGTCCGTTCCTGTTCTCGACCTCGCATCCCCCTGCGGTGGCGGCCGCCTGCCTCGCCGCCATCGACGTCCTCGAGTCCGAGCCGGAGCTCATCGAGCGGCTGTGGGACAACGCCCGCCACTTCAAGGCGGGCCTCGAGCGGCTCGGCTTCGACACCGGGCACAGCGAGACACCGATCACGCCGGTCATGGTGGGAGCGGGCGCACTCGCCCATCGGTTCAGCGATCGGCTCTTCGAGGAGGGCGTGTTCGCGATGGGCATCGGGTTCCCGACCGTGCCGGAGGAGAAGAGCAGGGTGCGGACGATCGTCACCGCCGAGCACTCCTCTGAGGAGCTCGACGTCTGCCTGGACGTCTTCGAGCGCGTCGGCCGCGAGCTCGCGATCATCTGACGCGTTCTGCGGTGTGTGGATGCACCGGCGCCGATGATCGGCGCGCGGACCGATGCTAGGGTTGGCCGACCCATCCCTCCCAGCGTGCTGCCCTGATGCCTGAGCGCTCTGTCGAAGCCACCCTGCGTGCGACCCTCGTCGGCGTCGAGGTGCAGTCCCGCTCCTCCGTCACCCACCCGGTGGCCAGTGCCACCGTCGACGAGCTCGCGGTCGCCGCGTCCGCCGGTGACGTGGAGGCCGTGAGTCGCCTGTACGACACGCTTGTCGATCCGATCTATCGCTACGTGGCGGTCAGGGTGCGGCATCGCGAGGATGCCCAGGATCTGACGCAGCTTGTGTTTGAGCGCATCGTCACGGCGCTGCCGCGCTACCGGCATCAGGGGAAGCCGTTCGCCGCGTGGGCGTACCGTATCGCGCGGAATGTCGTGATCGACCATCAGCGCCGGCGCCGTCCGACCGAGCCGCTCGGGGCGATCGCCGAGCCAAGCCAAGGCATGGCACTCGAGGACCAATCACTCCACGGCGAGGAGATTCGAGAATTGCAGGCGGCCATCCGGCGCCTCACACCGGATCAGCAAGAGGCAATCGCGCTTCGCTATGCCGCAGGGCTATCGGCCGAGGAGGCTGCCGCCGTCATGGGCCGTCGGGCGGGAACGATCCGCGGACTGACGTTCCGCGCTATCGAGTCCCTGCGGCGCCACCTCTCGGTTGCGGACAAACGGTGAGCCTGTTCACGAGCCGGTGGCGACCAGGCGAGGCGGATCTCCACGACGCTGCCGAGCGTCGCCTTGCGGCGCTGAGTGCCCAGGTCAAGCCCGATCCGCTGTTCCGTCGCCGCCTCCGTGGCTCCACGATCAACCGCTATGTGGCGGCGCGCGAGCAGGTCGGGCAGCGAGCGGCGGGCCACCCGCGGCAGGGCCAGATGGGACGCGTGGGACGATCGGTCCTGCTTGTCAGCGTCATGTTGGCGGCAAGCGCGGCGACGGTCCTCGGCGCGTCGCGGGATGCGTTACCTGGTGACGCCCTCTACGGCATCAAGCTGCGCGTCGAGGAGCTCCGGTTCGAGGTCGTACCGACGCACCTCCACGCCGTTCTGGCAGCCGATGTCGTCGGTCAACGGATCGAGGAGATTGCGCGACTTGTCGATGCGGGTCGGTCCGCCGATGTTCTCGCCTTGGAACCCGCCTTGGCAGACGCGCTTGGGCACCTCGAGCGAGCCGCGGCCGCCTCGGGACCTGCCGTTCATGCGCGAGCCGGCGAACAGGTCGTCGTGCTCGGCGCCTACGTCGTGCACCTCTCCGCCGAGGCGCGTGCGATCGTTCGAGCAGCGTGGGTCGATGCGACGAGCCGGGAATCTTCGCGCCCTGCGACGGCGAACGGATCGGCCGCCGACCGCGGGGCCGGAGGTGCCGAAGGACCCGGCAGTCTTGCCACCCCAGGCTGGGCCGGTCCGGGCGGTGGGGCTCAGCCAACCCAGCCAGCGATCGGGGGAACGACTGGGACGAGCGGGTCAATGACGAACGGTGGTGATGGTGCCGTGAACGAGGTAGCGAGACCTTCGGACGCTCGCCGATCGACGGCATCTCCGGAGGAGCCGCCGTCCGGGCAACGAGCGCGAAAGCCTGATGCGTCGAAGGAGCCGGGCTCGGCTGACCAGCGTCGCGTCCGTCGCGGGAACGGCGGCGCCTCGGACTGATCCGGGGCGCGACAGGGATCCTAGCTCGTGGTTGATACGGTTCCCGCCTTGGAATCGGTCAACCCCGAACATCAGAAGACGGGGTAGAGGACGAACCTCTACCCCGTTCCCTGCCAGGGGGGCTGGATCAGTGCGCGTCCAACCTCCGCGCTCGCGCCATTATCGGCGGGATCGAACTCCGACGATATTGACGCCGGCCAGGGTCATCAGTGAGCCGATGGCAAGCAAGGCCGCCAGCGTCACTCCAGGTGCCGACTCGCCATCAGCCGTGACGGCCGTATCCGGAAGTTCCGGCTTCGGGGTCGGGTTGCCGCCCTGCTCGCCCTCACGCGGCGTCGAGGTCGCCGTCGGAGTCGAGGTTGCGACCGGGGTCGGGGTCCCGCCCTGCTCGCCCTCACGCGGCGTTGGCGTCGGCGTCGGCGTCGGCTCCTCGCCAGCGAGCTCATTCACGAACACTGCGTCCGGGCTGTTGCAGTCGCCGTCGTCATCGACTTCGACCAACTGAGAAGCCTCGTCAGCAATCTCGTAGCCGTCGGGTGCCTGGATCTCGGTCACCAGCCACTCGCTGTCGTTCTCGAGACCGGTGATGCAGAAGAAGCCACGCGCGTTGGTCGTGAACGTCCCCTCCATCCCCTCGACCGTGAACACGGCACCTGCGAGACGTCGGCCCTCTTCATCGACCTTCCGGATGTTCAGCGCCGCATTATCGCCTTCCGGGCGCGGAGTCTTGGTCGGCTTCGGAGTTGCCGTGGCAGTTGGCGTCGGGGTGGGAGTCTCCTCACCCTCGTCCTCGTCGCATGTGACCCAGAAGACCTTGTGCTTGATGTTCAGCTGGTCGCCCGGATTCGTGGCGCCTTCCCAGAACAGCTTGTAGTGCCCATCGGGGAGGGAGTACGTGCCCGTTCCCGGCTGGCGATCCTCGCCACCGGTCGCATCGTACGAGCCGGCCAGGACCTCGGTGCCATCGCCCGTGGGTGGCCACGACTCGATCCACCAGTCACCGGACTGCACGTCGTCCCCGAAGAAGAAGTGCAGGTGGAATGTGCAGACGTGCGGATCATTTGCAACGATCGGCTCCACCTCGGTGGCGGCTTCGTGGATCTTGACCGTGCCGTTGTTGCCTTGCGTTGCCAGTGCGGGCGCGGCCACGAGATAGATGCTGGACAGGAGCAGAGTGATCGAGCTGGTCAACACCAGCAGTCTCGACCTCCCGGTCCGCTTGTTGAGGTTCACGATAGGTCCTTCCCTTCCCTGGATGAATCCAGCTCCCCTGATCGGCGACTGAACCAATGATTGGAGTCCGAGTCGCTCGTAGATGAGGCGAGTATAGGAAGGGAGTGGGACTTTCGTAACCGGGTGATTCTGACTCGCGGACTGGTCTTGTGGGGATTGGATCAGTGCGGTTGGGACTTTCGTGGTGCACGGTCGCACCGGAGCGGCGAGGCACGTAGTACCCCGCCCGTACCTGTCGCTCAGGCGACCCTCACCGGCGGCGGTTCAGCCGGTCCGGCCGCGAGCCTCCAGAACCACCACCTGAGTCTCGTCGGGCAGGGAACTGGTGGTGAACTGGGCCTTCGGCTGACGGATCGGCTCGGTCGCCATCTCGTGAAGGAACTTCTCCGGACCGCCAAGGTCCTTCGAGGCGCCGTCCACCCCGAAGTGCATCGGGATCACGATCTTCGGGCCGATCTGCGACACGACCTCCGCCGCCTCCGAGGGCGTCAGCGTCGTCTCGCCGCCGACCGGCACGAGCAGCACGTCGATCGGCCCGAGCTCGCTGACCTGGTCGTCGGTGAGCAGGTGCCCGAGGTCGCCGAGATGACAGACGTGGACGCCGTCGATCTCGACTGCGAAGACCATGTTCTCGCCGCGCACCGCGCCGGCCTCGCCGTCGTGGAAGGTCCGAATGCCGGTGACGAGCAGGTCGCTGAACTCGTACTCGCCGGGTCGCGTCAGCGTCAGGCCAGCCTTGATCGAGCGCGTGTACGTGTGGTCGGGATGATCGTGGCTGATCGTCAGCAGCTCGACATCGTGCTTGCCGGCGACGAAGCCGGTCGAGGGCGGACACGGGTCGGTGATGACGGTGGCGTCCTTGCCCTTGAGTCGAAAGCAGGCACGTCCGTACCAGGTGATTTCCATCGGTGCGCCGATGGTAACGGATCGAGAGATAGCACGAGCCCCGGTGTCCGCCCAATGACACCGGGGCTCGAAGGAGGGAGGGTGGAGGCAGAAATCTCGGTGATCTCCAACTCGCACCGTGAACACTAGGGAGCCGATCTAAACCGCGGGCTTGCCGAGCCTTAAGAAACCTGAACCTTGGAAAGCGGTCGCCGATGCCCTGCGTAGAATGGCGCGGATGTCGACAGCCCACCGCCTTATCACGTTCACGGTCGCCGCCCTCGTGGTGATCGCGATCGCGGTTCTCGGGTTGAGCGCCGCCGGCACGGGCATCGCCGGCGGTCCCGAGCCGACCGCGTCGACTCGTCCATCGGCCAGCGCTGAGGACAGCCCGTCCCCGTCACCCGAGGAACCGACGCCATCCGTCCCGACCGACGAGGAGGCGCAGGCGATCCTGTCGCGGATCGAGGAGCAGGTGATCGCCATCCGCGGCCTGCCGGCCGCCGACATCGGCCCGGCCGAGATCATCAGCCGCGACGAGCTCGGGGTCGAGCTCCGGCGGATCTTCGATGAGCAGTACCCGCCCGAGGACCGCGAACGCGACAACGTCACGCTGCGAGCCCTGGGGCTGCTCGGGCCAGACGAGGACGTGGCCGAGCTTCAGCTGGACTTGCTGGGCGACCAGGTGCTGGGCTTCTACGACGACATCGAGAAGCGGATGGTGGTCGTGTCCGATGCGGGACTCGACGTCGAGGCCCGGATCACCTACGCCCACGAGTACACCCACGCGCTGCAGGACGCCGCCTTCGGCCTCGACGCGCTCGCGACCGATGCACCCGGCGAAGATGACCGCGGGCTGGCGCGCACCGCGCTGATCGAGGGGGACGCGACGATCACGATGGTGGCCTGGATGCTCCAGAACCTGAGCCAGAACGACATCCTCGAGTACTTCGGCAGCGCGCAGGTCCCCGATACCTCGGGCATCCCATCGTGGATGGTCGCGCAGCTCGCCTTCCCGTATGACGCCGGCCTGAACTGGACCACGATCCTGGCCGGGGGCGATCCGACCCGGCCCGACTTCAGCCAGATCGACGCGGCATACGACGATCCTCCGGATAGCACCGAGCAGGTCATCGACATCGACAAGTGGGACCCGCGCGAGGAGCCGGATCCGGTTGAGCCGATCGACCTTGCCGGCGCACTCGGGGCCGGATGGGCCGAGGTCGATGCCACGCCGGTCGGACAGGCAACGATCTCGATCATCCTCGAGCACTTCGGTGTCGCGACTCCCGCTGCGCGGGAGGCTTCGGCGGGGTGGGGCGGCGATCGGCTGGTGGTGGCCCAGGGACCGGACGGTTCGTTCGCCGTCACCTGGCGCCTGGCGTGGGACACGGCGGACGATGCCGGCGAGTTCGCATCGGCTTACGCCACCGTCGTGGACTCCCTCGACTTTGCCGCCACAGTCATCGATCTCCCCGATGGTGACGTGCTCGTCGTGCATGCATCGAGCGACGAGATCCTGGCCCAGGCGATCGAAGCCGCGCGCTGACCTACATCGTCTCCGGAGCGGAGATGCCGAGAAGGTCGAGGCCGTTGGCGAGCACCGAGCGCGTGGCATCGACGAGCGCGAGGCGTGCCTCTGACAGCGGTCGATCCTCGGTGAGGACCTTGCAGTCGCGGTAGAAGGCCGAGAACGCGCTCGCCAGCTCGTAGGCGTAGCGCGGCACCTCGTGAGTCTCTCGACGTTCGGCCGCGATGGCCAGCGCATCGGGAAAGTCGAGGAGGTGGCGCACGAGCTCCTGCTCGGCCGGGTGGTCGAGCAGCTTGCCGGTATCGGCGGCTTGGGGCCCAAGCCCGACGTCGGCTGCGTTGCGCAGGATGGATGACGCTCGGGCATGCGCGTATTGCACGTAGTAGACGGGGTTCTCGTTCGACTGCTTCTTGGCCAGCTCGAGGTCGAAGTCGATGCCCGTGGTGAATGCGCGCGAGCTGAAGAACCAGCGAGCGGCATCGACGCCCACCTCGTCGAGGACCTCGTCGAGCGTGATGAACTCGCCGCTGCGCTTGCTCATCGGGATCTCCTCTCCATCGCGGACGAAGCGGACCCACGCGATGAGCAGCATGCGGACCGCGGCACGGTCGTGACCCATGGCCTCGGCGGCGTTCCGCACGCGTGCCACCGTGCCGTGGTGATCGGCGCCCCAGATGTAGATCAGCTCGTCGAAGCCACGGCTCAGCTTCTCGGTGACGTAGCCGATGTCGGACGCGAAGTACGTCGGAAGCCCATTGGAGCGGAAGATCACCCGGTCCTTGTCGTCGCCGAACGCCGTGGAGCGAAACCAGGTGGCCCCATCGGCCTCGTAGACGTGGTCGCTCGCCCTGAGCCGGTCCACGGCCCGGCCGACCCAGCCCTCGTCATGGAGCGTGCTCTCCTCCTTCCAGACGTCGAAACGCACGCCCAGCCGGTCGAGGCTGTCCTCGATCCCGGCCCGCACCCGCTCCGTGGCCCAGGCACCGACAAGGCGTCCGGCGTCGTCCGGACTTGCATCGGCCCGCGCGAGGACATCGTCGGGGGCGGCGGCTGCGAGATCGTCCACATAGGCGCCGCGATACCCGTCTTCAGGAATGTCGGTACCGGAACGACGCGCGAGCACGCTGAGCCCGAGGTTGACGACCTGCGTTCCGAAGTCGTTGAAGTAGTACTCGCGCCCCACCTCGTGGCCGACGGCCGTGAGCACCCGGCTCAGGACGTCACCCACGAATGCGCCACGGGCATTCCCCACGTGCAGGGGACCGGTCGGGTTGGCGCTGACGAATTCCACGTTGATCCGACGTGGATTCGCCGCGGTGCCACGGCCGTAGGAAGGTCCGGCATCGCGGATGGCGCCGACCTGGCCGGCGACCCAGCTCGGGTCGAGGCGGATGTTGAGAAAGCCGGGTGGCGCCACGGACACTGCCAGGACGGAGGGCTGGGACCCGAAGGCCGCGGCGATCGCTTCGGCGATGCGCATCGGGGCGGCGCGAGCGACCGGGGCGAGCTGCATCGCGACGTTGCTGGCCCAGTCTCCGTGTTCCGGCTTGGCTGGTCGCTCAAGGCCGATGGAGGGGAGCGTGGTGCCGTCGGGGATGACCAGGACGCCGTCCGCGATCGCGCGGTCGCGCGCATCGGCGATTGCCTGGCGGAGGTCGTCTCTGAGGGTCACGGGGTGTCGAGTCTAGCGCCTCGACTGCCCCGGCTCGGGGATCAATCCTGGCCGGCGTCAGTGATCGCGGCGGCCGGGCCGGCATCGGCGTTCGATTCGGCGTTGACCGCGCCGCCGATCGCCAGCGACAGGATCATCCAGGCGGCGGCGAGCGCGACGAGGAGGCGGTTCGGCCGGCTGACGGCCGCGGTTCGCGTCGTGGGCTGCATCGATAGTTGGGCGTCTCTTTGCGCTTCAGTGAGTTGAGCTTCCCCCCTGCCGCCTGCTGCTATGCAAGCGCGCTGCCAACTCCACCCTCGGCCCGGTGCACGTGCGCACCGCTTCGCTCAGCGGTCGCGAGCGAGGCGTAGCTCGAGTGCCTGGTCGGCACTGAAATCGGCAAGCCGCAGGGCGTTCGCAGTCACCTCGAGCAGGGCTCCAGTCGGCGCGAGCCCGATCAGCTCGCAGTGGTCGATGTCCGTCCCGGCCTCGCGCGCCAGGCGCCGGACCTCGTTGACGACCGCCGCGATGCCCGTGCGTTCCCAATCGACGAGGTTCGTGCTGACCTGCGCCATGCGGGGCATGCCCGGGTTCTCGAGCAGGATTCCCATGGCCTGCACCGCCGGCATGCCACCGGAGCTCTCGCGAATGGCGTTCGCGATCTTGATCGCGAGACCGAGGTCGTCGGTCCGCAGGTTGATGTTGAAGGCGATAAGTGGCTTTCGCGCACCGACGGCCACCGCGCCCCCGCGCGGGTGGACGCGGGCCGGGCCGAAGTCGGGTGCCCGATGCGCCTCCGTCGCGATCTCGTCGCGGATGGCCTCGTACTGCCCACGCCGCACCGCGGCCAGCCGACGCCGCTCGGGGCGCAGCGCGGCCTCGCCGTAGAGATAGACGGGCAGGTCGAATCGGGCCGCGATCTGCTCGCCGAAGCGCCGCGCCAGGTCGACGCATTCCTCGATGCGCGTGGTCCCTAATGGCACGAACGGGATGACGTCGACGGCGCCGATGCGGGGGTGCGCACCGGTGTGCTGCTCCATGTCGATCAGTTCCAATGCGCGCCCGACGGCCGCCGTCGCCGCACGGACAACCGGCTGGGCGCTGCCGGCGAAGGTGATCACGCTGCGGTTGTGCGTCACGTCGCTGGTGTGGTCGAGCACCGTCACGCCATCGATGGATGCCACGGCACGCACGATCTCGTCGACGACCTCTTCGCGGCGGCCCTCGCTGAAATTCGGTACGCACTCGATGAGTCCCGGCACGCCGCTGATCCTAGCCGGGCCGAGCCGGCGGATCGAGCGCCGATCGCGGGCTGCTAGGCTCCGAGCCATGACCGCGTCGTCTGCCGGCCGACCGGGCGCTCCCGTGAGCGGGACGCTCCATCTCGTCGCCGTGCCCATCGGCAACCCCGACGACCTTTCGCCGCGCGCCCGCGATGTGCTGCGCTCCGTTGCCGTCGTCGCGGCCGAGGACACGCGCCATTTCGCGACCCTCGCGCGGCATCACGACATCGCCACGCGTTCGATCAGCTACCACGACCACAACGAAGATGCCCGCGCGCGGGAGCTCGTGCGCCGTCTCGAGACGGGGGATGACGTCGCGCTGGTCAGCGACGCCGGCACGCCGCTCGTCAGCGACCCGGGCTTTCGCCTGGTGCGGGCCGCCATCGAGGCCGGGATCACGGTCACCAGCCTGCCCGGCCCGTCGGCGATCACGACCGCGCTGGCGGCGTCCGGGCTGCCGCCGCACCCGTTTCGCTTCCTCGGCTTCCTGCCCCGCACCGGCGCGGCCCGCCGCGCGGCGCTGGAACGCCTGCGGGACGAGCGGGGGACCCTCATCGCGTTCGAGGCACCCCGGCGTATCGGTGCAGCCCTGGCCGATGCGCTCGATGTCCTGGGCGACCGGCCGGCGTGCCTGGCACGCAGCATCACCAAGCCACACGAGCGCTACCAGCGCGGGCGCCTCTCCGAGCTGCTTGACGCGGTCCGCGCCGAGGGCGACGTACGAGGCGAGTGCACGCTGCTGATCGGCGGCGCAGATCCCGGAGACGCGACGCTGCACGAGGCAGAAGCCGATGCGGCCCTCCTCCTCGCCGCCGGGGCACCGCCTCGCGCCGTGCAGGATCTGCTCGTAAGCCACGGCATGAGCCGGCGGGATGCCTACGCCATCGTGCTTCGGCTTCGAGACCGATGAGCGGCGAGGTCGTCGAGCGCGTCCTGCGCTCGGCCCGCTACCGGGACGTGGACCCGGCAATGCTTGCCCGCATGGCGGCCGAGGAGCAGCCGCGTGCGCGCAACATCGACGATGCCGTCAAGCGAGTGAAGCGTCGGCTCCATCAGGCGGTCGGCGCGTTTCGAGGGTCCGAGCGGGCGGATGCGATGTCGGCGGCATGGGACGGCGACCTCGGTGACCCGACGTTCCGGAGTGCCTGTATCGACGTACTGCGTGCCCATGCCTCGACGCGCGAACGCCTGGCAGCCCTCGACGCCTTCTACCCGCCGATCTGGGCGGTGACCGGGCTTCCGCACTCCGTCCTGGATCTCGCGTGCGGGCTGAATCCCGTGACGCTGCCGTGGATGGGCCTGCCCGCCGACGCGATGTACGTGGCGTCGGACGTCGACGGCCGACCGCTCCGAGCGGTCGAGGCGTTCCTCGAGCTGGTCGGGCAGCCGCACCGGGTCGAGGCCCGCGATCTCGTCGCGGATCTGCCCGGCGACCGAGCGGACGTTGCATTTCTGTTCAAGCTCGTGACCACGCTCGATCGGCAGGACCCCGACGCAGCGGATCGTCTGGTGGCCGCACTGCGCGTTCGGTATGCCGTCGTCAGCTTCCCGGTCCGATCGCTTGCGGGACGGGGCAGGGGAATGGAGCGCACCTATCGCGCCCGGCTCGAGAGACTCGCGTCGGGACCGCGGGTCCGCGAAGTCGTCGAGGTCCCGGTGCCCGGGGAGCTGCTGGCGGTGATGACGCTCGATGGCTGAACCGCTGGCGACGCGACGCGGGACCCTGGCCGTGCCGACGTTCCTCCCGGACGCGACCCGCGCCGGCGTGCGCGGCGTCACGAGCGATGACCTGCGGCGCATCGGCATCGAGGCGGTGGTGGTGAACGCGTTCCACCTTCTCCGCCGGCCGGGCGCACGCGTCGTGCAGGCGGCCGGTGGCATCCATCGCTTCATGGACTGGGATGGGCCGATCCTGTCCGACTCGGGTGGCTTCCAGGTCTGGAGCCTGATCCGCCAGGACCCCAACCGCGGGGTCATCCGCGACAACGAGGTCATCTTCCGCGAGCCGGAGACCGGCGAGAAGTGGAATCTCACGCCCGAGCGGATCATCGGGCTCCAGTTCCAGCTCGGGAGCGACATCGCGGTCTGCCTCGACGACTGCACCGATGCCGAGGCGCCCCACGCGGAGCAGGAGCGCTCGGTCGAGCGCACCGTGCGTTGGGCACGTCGCTGCCGCGAGGAGTTCGATCGACAGCTCGCCGAGCGCCGCATGGATGACCCGCCGCGCATCTTCGCCGTCGTGCAGGGTGGCGGATCCGAGGAACTGCGACGGCAGTGCGCGCGGGAGCTCGCATCCATCGGCTTCGATGGCTATGGCTTCGGTGGGTGGCCGCTCGACGCCGACAACGCGCTCCTGTCCGAGCCACTGCGCTGGGTCGCCGAGTCGCTTCCCGCCGATGCGCCGAAGCACGCGTTGGGCATCGGCCGTCCCGACCACGTCGTCAGCGCCTTCGCGCTCGGCTACTCGATGTTCGACTGCGCGCTCCCGACGCGCGACGCTCGCCACGGCCGGCTCTACGCGTTCCGGCGCGGCTGGGCCGATCGGCGCCCCGAGCCGGGCGACCACTTCTATCGCGCCGTCAGGATCCACGACGCGGAGCATCGCGTGGCCCACGAGCCGATCGAGGACGGGTGCGACTGCCCGCTGTGCTCACGCCACACCGCTGCCTACCTCCACCACCTGTTCAAGGTCGGCGACCTCTCGGCCGAGCGGTTGGCGACGCTGCACAACCTGCGCTTCTACGTCCGCCTGTTCGAGCTGCTTCGCGGCGGCTAGGCGTGCGCGGCCGCCTGCGCGGGGTCCTCGCGGCCCAGGGTGTCGGGGTTGACGTTGCGCGCCCGTGCCATGCGCTCCGCGAGCAGCTGCAGGGTCATCGCGCCCCCGAGCAACGCAGGCGCCGATCCCGAGATCCAGCCCGTCCGCGGCAGCACGAGCCGGCCCGCCGTGGTGACCTCGAGCGGGATGCTGCCGCTGACCTCGGCCGACACGATGGCCGCGGCGGGGACCGACAGGGAGCGGGCCGCGGCCAGCAGGCGGTCGGCGCGATCGCGGACGTGCTCGTTCGCCGGTGCGGTCGCGAGAACGACAAGACCGGTCCACCGCGTCGCCGCGGCGAGGTGACCGTGGAGCAGGGTCTCGAGGTCGTGGGCGGAGGCCGGCAATCGCGCTCCCTCCGCGATCTTCAGGGCCAGCTCGCGCGCGGAGATCCGATCGATGCCGGCGCCGGCGACCAGGATCCGGTCGCATGATGCGAGGGATGCCGCGACCGATGCCGCGGCGTGCGGATCGTGAGCACCGTCGAGGAGCGAGCGAATCCCGATGGCGTCGAGGCGCCTCCCGCTGATGGCCGATGCCGCCGCAATGCCGACAAGGATCGGCGACAGATAGCCGACCGTGTGGCACCAGCTCTGATCCTGCTCCTCGGTGGCGACCACGATCTCGGCGATCTCGGCGCCGGGCGAGCCGCGTCCGACGGTGACAAGTGCCGTCCGCGCGCCCCTATCCCGCGCCGCGCGGAGGGCGGCATTCGTCATGGCCGTCCCTCCCTCGTGCGAGACCCCGATGACCAGGCCCGTCGATACCGGACGCGACACCAGCTCGAGGGCCTGGACCGACCGGACCTCGGTGCCGGGGGCGAGGTCGAGTGCCTCCGTCAGCAGCGCGGCGATCGCCATGGCCGCATGCTCGGACGTGCCGCAGCCGGTGGTGACGATCGGCTCGCGTGCATCGGCCGCCCGTCGGATGGCCGATACCAGGTCGTCCATCGCCTCCTGCGACTTCAATCGATGAAGCAGCCGATCAGCGAGTGCCGGCTCGACCGCGATCATCTCGCTCATGACGTACGGTGCGCGGCCGCGGAAGGCCGGCATCTCGGACGCGGTCCACGGATCCGGTGGACCGGGAAGCGGCTCGTTGGCCGCGTGTCTGGCCACTGCCTCAGGCCGTCATCGGGCGGCCGGAGGCATCGGGATCCGCACGCCGCGCTCCTCGGCCACCTCGAGCGCGCGCTCGTAGCCGGCATCGGCGTGGCGGATAACGCCCATTCCCGGGTCGCTCGTGAGCACCCGTTCCAGGCGTGCCGCCGCCTCGGGCGTTCCATCCGCGACCACCACCATTCCGGCGTGGAGCGAGTAGCCGATGCCGACGCCACCGCCGTGGTGGAAGCTGACCCACGTCGCCCCGGCGGCGGTGTTGACGAGGGCGTTGAGGATCGGCCAGTCGGCGATGGCGTCTGAGCCGTCGCGCATCGCCTCGGTCTCGCGGTTCGGGCTTGCGACGCTCCCTGCGTCGAGGTGGTCTCGGCCGATCACGGTCGGCGCGGAGATCTCGCCCGTCGCCACGAGCTCGTTGATGCGCATGCCGGCCCTCATTCGGTCGCCGTAGCCGAGCCAGCAGATTCGCGCCGGCAGTCCCTGGACCGGGACCTTCTCCGCCGCGAGGCGCAGCCAGCGCTGCAGTCCATCGTCATCGGGGAACAGCTGGGACAGGGCGCGGTCGATGGCCGCGATGTCATTCACGTCGCCCGACAGCGCCGCAACACGGAACGGGCCCTTGCCTTCGCAGAAAAGCGGGCGGATGAAGGCCGGTACGAAGCCGGGGAAGTCGAATGCATCTTCGACTCCGTGCTCCTTCGCGACCTGGCGGATGTTGTTGCCATAGTCGAATGTCACTGCACCGGCGCGCTGGAAGGCGAGCATGGCGCGAACGTGCGCGGCCATGGCGGCCGTGGAGCGGCGGACGTACTCGTCGGGGTCGCTGATGCGGAGCGCCAGCGCATCGGCCAGCGAGAGTCCATTCGGGACGTATCCGCCAAGCGGGTCGTGCGCGCTTGTCTGGTCGGTGACAAGGTCCGCGTGCCAGTCACGTTCGAGGAGCGCCGGCAGGACGTCGGCGGCATTCGCGACGAGGGCCAGCGAGCGGCCGATGCGGCCGGCGCGCCAGCGGTCGACGGTCGTCACCGCCTCGTCGAGATCAGTGGTCAGCTCGTCGACGTAGCCGGCGTCGAGGCGACGTCGGGCACGGGCCTCGTCCACCTCGACGACCAGCGCCGCGCCCTCGTTCATGGTAACGGCCAGCGGCTGCGCGCCGCCCATGCCTCCGAGCCCGGCCGTGAGCGTCGCCGTCCCCGCCAGGGTTCCGTTGAAGTGCTGGCGCGCCGCCTCGGCGAAGGTCTCGTACGTGCCCTGGATGATGCCCTGGGTCGCGATGTAGATCCACGAACCGGCGGTCATCTGCCCGTACATCGTCAGGCCGGCACGCTCGAGCTCACGGAACTTCTCCCACGTTGCCCAGTGCGGCACGAGGTTGGCGTTGGCGATCAGCACCCGTGGCACATCCCGCGTGGTTCGGAAGACGCCGACCGGCTTGCCCGACTGGACCAGCAGCGTCTCGTCGTTCTCCAGCTGCTGCAGCTCGGCGACGATGGCATCGAACGCCTCCCAGCTCCGCGCCGCGCGCCCCGTGCCGCCGTACACGACGAGGTTGTCCGGGTCCTCGGCCACCTCTGGGTCGAGGTTGTTCATGAGCATCCGCAGCGCCGCTTCCTGCTGCCAGCCCTTGCACGACAGCTCGGTGCCGCGCGGGGCGCGCACGGTGCGAGGGCCGGAGACGGTGGCGGTCATCCGCCGATGATACGCGCGGACCTCACTCGATCATGACAGCTCGCCGACCCAGAACGTCACGCCGATCTCCGGCGCATACCCCGTGAGCCGATCTCTTTCCGTACAACAGCCGAGATGCCCGGATTCTTGCAGCCTCAGTCTTCGCCGAACGGATTGGGCCGTTTCGGACCATCGGGCGGCAGCCGGAACAGGTCCTCGAGATCGCGCTTCGGCGGCAGCGGCAGCGGCCAGCCATCGCCTTCGTCTGGTTCGGCGGCGCGCAGCAGCCCGGCCCACGCATCGGCATCCGTCTCGCCGGTCAGCTCGCGGCGGTAGACGGGATATCGCTCGTCGCCGGCCGCGTGCTCGAAATGCGTCGCCGCATAGACCGATGCTGGTCCCGGGGAGGGGTTCCATGGGTCGACGGCTCGCTCGGGATAGGCTTCGATGGCCGTGATGCCCCGGCGGTCGAGCTCATCGCACACGGCAGCGAGCAGCGCCGCGGCAGCCTCGTTCCGGTCGTCCGCGCCGGGCGAGATCTGCAGGCAGGTGAGAACCCACGGTGCCGGCGAGTCGGGTAGCTGCGGGTATCGGTCGCGGATCGACTGCGCCCGCGGGTAGACGCTCAGCGGTCCGAACTGCGCGTAGCCGACGGCGATCCGGTCGTCGCCGACCAACCGATGCGCGACCATTGCATAGGCGCCCGATACTCCCTGTCCCGAGAGAAGGCGTCGCCGCTTGAGCGCCGCTCGTGCGTCGGCATCGGTCGCGTCGTCCGCCGGAGCGTCACGGCTCCCGTCGGTTCGCTCCCAGTAGTCGCAGGTCTGGCATCGGGCGCCCGGCCGGGCGGGCCCCGGGATCAGCTCGAAGTTTTCCTCGTCGACGAGCTCGAACTCCAGGTCAGCCATGAGCGGTCTGTGTGGCGCCATTGGCGAGGAGCTCGCCCGAATGGATCTGTCCTCGGACGGTGGCAATGTCGGGCGACGGCGACCGATCGGCGTCGAGATGCGGGACTCGCTCGCGGATGCGTGCATGGGCTCGCGAAACGCCCGCGCCGGGGCGCATCGGCGCGTGGAAGTCGAGCCCCTGGGCAGCACACAGTGCCTCGATGGCCAGCACGGTCTCGGCGTGCTCGACCGCCGATCGCAGGTGGAGGGCGCTCGTCCCGCCCATGCTCACGTGGTCTTCCTGGTTGGCGCTGGTCGGGATCGTGTCGACCGACGATGGGTGGGCCAGCGTCTGCAACTCGTTCACCAGGGCCGCGGCGGTGTAGTGGGCGATCATGAGGCCGCTCTCCACCCCCGGACGTTCGGCCAGGAAGGCGGGGAGACCGGACAGGTGTGCGTCGACCAGGCGCGCCGTTCGGCGCTCGGAGATCGAAGCGAGCTCCGTCACCGCCATCGTGGCGTAGTCGAGCGCCAGGGCAAGCGGCTCGCCGTGGAAGTTGCCGCCCGACACGACGTCGCCGTTCGGGAAGACGAGCGGGTTGTCGGTCACGGCGTTGATCTCGACCTCGAGCACCCTTTCCAGCTCGCCGATGGCGTCGCGCGCCGCCCCGTGAACCTGCGGCATGCACCGCAGGCTGTATGCGTCCTGGACCCGGTGGTCGCTCTCCGCGTGCGACGCTCCGATCTCGCTGTCGGCCAGCAGCGCCCGAAAGTGCGCCGCGGATGCGACCTGTCCGGCATGCGGCCGCGCGGCGATCAGCCGTTCGTCGAACGCGGCGCCCGTGCCGAGCATTGCCTCGAGGCTCATGGCCCCGATCACGTCGGCGGTGAGTGCCAGCCGGAGTGCATCGTGATGCGCCAGCGCGCCGATGCCGGCCATCAGCTGGGTCCCATTGAGGAGCGCAAGCCCCTCCTTGGCCTGGAGCGTCAACGGCTCGAGTCCAACCCGGGAGAGTGCCTCGAGGCCAGGACCCGGTCCGGCGCCGTCGACCGTGGCCTCGCCCTCGCCGATGACCACGAGCGCCAGGTGTGCCAGCGGCGCAAGGTCGCCGGAGGCACCGAGGCTGCCACGTGACGGGATCACGGGGTGGACCGCTGCATTCAGCATCCCGATCAGCAGCTCGGCGACTTCGACCCGTGCGCCCGAGAGCCCGATGGCGAGCGTGTTGGCGCGCAGCAGCAGCATCGCGCGGACGACCTCATCGGCCAGCGGATCCCCAACGCCGGCCGCGTGCGAGCGCACGAGGTTCCGCTGGAGCTCGGCTGTCTGGTCCGGCTCGATCCGGACGTCGGCCAAATCGCCGAAGCCGGTGGTGATCCCGTAGGCGGTGGTGCCATCAGCCACGAGACGATCGACAACGCCGCGAGATGCAGACATCCGCTCCCCAGCCGCTGGATCGAGCGCCACGGCGCGACGGCCGCGCGCCACCTCGATCACGTTGTCGATCGAGAGGTCCCGACCGGAGAGCGGTAACGGCGGCATCGATCCCTATACTACGCACCGTGCGACGGCTGCCGGACCCCATGAGACGCCTCGTGGTGAGCGCCGAGGCGGCGCACCGCCTCGGCGGCGCCGTCCCGAGCCCCGCGGCAGCATTCCTGCTCGCGGTGATCGCCCTTCCCGGCCTCTTCTGGCTGGTGATGCTGAAGCGCACCACGGTCTACACGGCCCCCGAGGAGTGGATGATGACCACGATCATCCCGGGGATTCACTCGTGGGTCGAGACGAACCTGCCGCCCGTCGAGCTCCTCGTCATCAGCATCAGCGCCCTGGGCAGCGGCTGGTTCGTGGCCCTCGCCTTCGCCGGATTCGGCATCCTGGCACTCGCGAATCGCCGTCGCGACCTCGCGCTGCTTTTCGCCCTCGGGACCCTGGCCTTCCCGATGGAGTGGGCCCTCAAGTACTTCACCTCGTCCGAAGCGATCAGCTTCACGGCGCTCCTCGGGGCCATCGTCAACGTCAACAACGTCGGGCTGGATGACATCGCCGATTTCCCGGCGGGGCACGCGCTCCGCGCTACGGTGCTCTACGGCATCGCCGCCTTCAGCGTCGCGCGCCTTGCCCACGACCACCGCCAGGGCCAGGTCGCGTATCTGGTGGCCGCCGTCTTCGTCGGCGCGATCAGCGCGACGCGGATCTACCTCGGCGCGCACTACCCGATGGACGTCCTCGGCGGCCTCATGGCCGGTGCCGCACTGCTCGCCATCCTCATCGCCGTCCACGTCCTGCGGGTCGACGAGCGGGCGCGTGCCGACGAGTTGGCACACCAGGCCGAGCGCGAAGCGACCGGCGCGCGACGGGTGGCCGTGCCGCGTCGCACCAGGGTCGAGGGCTAGACCCTGCTCGACTTCATCGACCGCGAGGTCATCCCGTTCGTCCTGCAGATGTACGACGCCGTCGGGTACGTCGGCGTCGGGCTGGCCGTGGCACTCGAGACGATCGTCGCGCCGATCCCATCCGAGGTGATCCTGCCGATGGCAGGCTGGAAGGTCAGCCAATCGGCCGCGGATGCCTCCGTTCTCGAGCCGCTGACCGGGTTGCCGTGGAACATCCCGCTTGCCGTGCTGCTCGCCACGGTCGGGAGCGTGGCGGGGGCGGTCGTCGGCTACTACATCGGCGCGTGGGGTGGCCGGCCGCTGCTCGATCGCTATGGGCGCTACGTCGGCATCGGCGCCGAGGACCTCGACCGTGCCGATCGCTGGTTCGAGCGCTGGGGGACCTGGGCCGTCTTCTTCGGTCGCATGGTGCCGTTGGTGCGAACGTTCGTCAGCTACCCGGCCGGCATCAGCCGCATGCCGATGGGTCGCTTTCTCCTGTACAGCACGCTCGGCTCGCTGCCGTGGAATGCGGCACTCATCTACGCGGGCTTCGTGGTCGGCGAGAACTACGACCAGATCGAGGCTGCCATCAAGCCCTACGAGTATGTGATCTACGTGGTCGTGCTGGCCATCGTGGCGGCGGTGGTCATCCGCTGGCTCCTGGGAAAGCGACGGCGCGCGGCGGCCGGTTGACCGCGCCCGCGCCGCATGCCACGATCGGCGTAATCGAACGAATCCATCGTCTTCGGGGCGGGGTGCAAGTCCCCACCGGCGGTCGGCTCACCACCTGAGCCAGCCCGCGAACCGCATCGGCGCGAATCCGATGCGGCCGACCTGACCCCCGGCGCTCGCCGGGGCAGACAGGGCCGACGGTCACAGTCCGGAAGGGAGAAGACGGCCGCGCGCCTCGCCGTGTCCCGGTGGGGAGCGATGGCAATGCCCCGTGCACGATGACCACGACTTGCACGGGAGCGCGATGAGCTCGCCCACGAACCAACGGCCCGGACTCGACCTGGCGATCCGCGATGTCGACGTGCACTTCGCGTCGGCCGGGGAGGGCGTCCATGTCCTGGATCGATTGAGCCTCGACGCACCGGGGGGCTCGTTCACCGTGGTGATCGGGCCGAACGGCTGTGGAAAGAGCACGCTGTTGCGCCTCGTGGCCGGCCTGCTCGCGCCGTCGGCGGGGACAGTGCTGGTCGGTGGCGAGCCGCCGCGTCCGGGTGATGGACGCGTGGGCCTCGCTTTCCAGCAGCCGCGGCTCGTGCCGTGGCGTTCGACGCTCGACAACGTCGCCCTGCCGCTCGAGCTCGCCGGTATTCCTGCCCGCGATCGTCGGGCGGCGGCCATGGAGGCGCTCGACCGAGTCGGGCTGTCATCGGCGGCAGAGCTCCGGCCGCGCGAGCTCTCGGGCGGCATGGCGCAGCGAGCCGGACTCGCCCGGGCGCTGATCGGTGACCCGCCGGTCCTGCTGCTGGACGAGCCGTTCAGCGCGCTCGACGCGCTGACACGTGAGACCTTTGACGCCGAGCTGCAGGCGCTGTGGCTCGACCGACCACGGACGGTCATCCTCGTCACGCACAGCGTGAGCGAGGCCGTGGCGCTGGCCGGTCAGGTGGTCGTGATGTCGCCGCGGCCCGGTCGGGTGGCCGAGGTCGTCGACGTCGACCTGCCCCGCCCGCGGCCGGCCGAGCTGATGACCCTGCCGAGCGCAGCCGGCTTCGCGGTGCGCGTCCGCGATGCGCTTGCAGCCGGACACGCGACCGAGCTCCGATCCTGGACCGACCCGGTGGACGCGGCATGAGACGCATCGGAGCGTCAGTCCTGAGCCTCCTCGTGTTCCTCGCGATCTGGAAGCTGGCGACGGTGCTCGGGGGATATCCGGAATTCCTCCTGCCGGCGCCCGAGGTGGTCGCGGAGCGCGCGTCGCGCGCCATCGGCAGCGGGATCCTGTGGGAGCACGCCAGCGTGACGCTGCTCGAGATCGTGCTCGGATTCGCGGTGGGCGCCACGGCGGCGATCGTCATCGGCGTTGCCTTGGGCAAGAGCGTCCTGGTGGAGCGGGTGCTGTCGCCGTACATCGTCGC
>JAGXHP010000032.1 GCA_024636135.1 Chloroflexota bacterium | reverse complement strand
TCCTCGGTCTTGGCCTCGACGAATCGCTCGAACACGTGATCGCCGAGTGCGTCGCGGATGACCTCGTCCTTCTTCAGCTCCTCGAGCGCCTCGCGCAGGGTGCCGGGCAGCTGCTTGATCTTGCGGCTCTCGAGCTTGGCTGCGTCGAAGTGGTAGAGGTTCTCCTCGATCGGATCGGGGGGCGTGAGCTTGCGCTCGATACCGTCCAGCCCTGCGGCCAGCATCGCGGCGAAGGCGAGATACGGGTTGGACGACGGATCGGGGCAGCGCAGCTCGATGCGGACCGAGTCGAGGCTGCCCTTGCTGATCTGCGGGATGCGGATGAGCGCCGAGCGGTTGATCCGAGCCCAGCCGACGTAGACCGGCGCCTCGTAGCCCGGCACCAGGCGCTTGTACGAGTTCACGAGTGGCGCCAGGACTGCGATCATGCCGCGCGCGTGCTCGAGCGTCCCGGCGATGTACTGGCGCGCGGTCAGGCTGAGGCCGTAGTCGTCCTTCGGATCGCTGAACGCGTTCTTCCCCTTCTTCACGTCCCAGAGTGACTGGTGGGTGTGCATGCCGGAGCCGTTGATGCCGAAGAACGGCTTCGGCATGAAGGTGGCGTACAGCCCCTTCGATGCGGCGACCGCCTTCAGCGTGGTCTTGAACGTCACCGCGTTGTCCGCAGTGCGAAGCGCATCGGCGTACTCGAAGTCGATCTCGTGCTGCCCGGTGGCGACCTCGTGGTGGGCCGTCTCGACCTTGATCCCGAAGTCCTCGAGCGAGTTCATCATCTCCTTGCGAACCTCGGTGCCGAGGTCCTCGGAGAGGTCGAAGTAGCCGGCGGCGTCGTGCGGGAGCGTCTCGACGCCATCGGCGGATCGGCGCAGGAGGAAGAATTCGAGCTCCGGCCCCGTGTTGAGGACGTAGCCGAGCTTCGCCACGCGCTCCAGCTGGCGCTTCAGGACACCCCGCGGATCACCGGGAAACGGATCGCCGTTCGGCGTGTAGACGTCGCAGATCACGCGGGCCGATCCGGTGTGGAGCTTCTCCTTGCCGTCGGTGCCGATCCCCGGCTCCCACGGAATCTCGGAGAAAGTGTCGAGATCGGGAACCAGGAACATGTCCGACTCGGCGATGCGGGCAAAGCCCTCGATGCTCGATCCGTCGAACCACTTCCCGCCGTGGACCGCGCCCTCCAATTGGTGCATCGGCACCTGGACCGATTTCACCTGGCCGACGATGTCGGTGAACTGGAGACTGACGAAGCGAAGGTTGCGATCTTCCGCCAGCTTGAGGGCCGCGGCGAGCTTGGTGGGTGCCAAAGATGGAGCCTCCGAGACATGTACGATGGGGTTGCCATGACGCTATCCGATGACGTTCCGTCACGCCCAGCCCCCGAGGTGTGATCTGGGTCCAATGAATGTGCACACTGCACAATCACCCACGAGATTGGTCATCCTCACGATTCGGGAGCTGAACCCGGACTACCCCGGCTCGTCTCGTTGGGCGTCCCGCATGATCCGCCATGCATCCTCCGGTCGACGGGGGTCCACGCCGAGTTCGGTGACCCCGCGCCGGATCCGATACAGCACGGTGTTCCGATGCACGCCGAGGGCGCGGGCGGCCGGCGCGATCCGACCATTTGCCCGCGCGACGGCCAGCAGGGTGTCGTGCAGCGAATCACCGGTCGACGGCACCCCCTTCGGCAGCCCGCGGGCGCGCGCCGGCTCAGGCGATCGTCGCCGCAGCAGTGCCCGCAGCGTCAGGGCCAATGCATCCAGCCCCACCCCGTCCAGCGCGGCCAGGGGCAGATCATCGAACAACCAGGCCGTCGCCCCCGGATCGATCGGGCGCTCGAGCACCCACAGGCCGTCTCGCGTGTGGCGAGCGGCTGCGACGACGGCCGAGCGCTCCGCGAGAAGGCGGGAATGCATGGCGGCAAAGCGGGTCGCCAGCGCCCGGCCCGCCGGCCGTGGGTTGAGAGCCACAAGCCCACCGTCGACCGCGACCGCGATCCCGCGGCGCAATCGAGAGGCAACCACGCCGGCGGGAGCCGAGGGCTGTGGATCAGTGAGCGCTGCCTCGGCCGCTGCCAGCCGAAGGGAGGCCGAGATAGCCCGCAGCTCCTCGTCCTCGTGCTCGAGATGCCGCGAGGCCGCGGCAGCGACAGCGGACGCACTGCCTGCCCCGGCGATCACGGGGAGCGGCGACGCGCTCGGCTCGAGATCGGTCTCGGATGCGTCCGCGACCCAGACGGCGGATGGGCGAACATCCGCATCGGCAATGGCGGCGATCACGGCCTCGACTGACGCGCCGGCCACGATGGAGGAGTCGGCGATCAGCAGCTCACTGTTCCCGAACGTGGGCAGGTGGGGCGGTCCGGCCCGTGTCCGATTGACCCCGCGGACGGGTCGCGCCAACAGCTCTGTCGAGCCGGAGATCAACCTGGCTTCTGGATCGAGAACGCGCCACAGGTCGAGCACGCTGGTCATCTCGATGTCCCGAACTCGGCCCGGAGGCGGGCGAGCTCCGCCTCGGGGCGATCGAAGCGCTCGCCGCGGAAGAGCAGTTGCGTGCTCGCCGCGGTCCCGCGCAGGGTCAGTCGACGCCGCGGCATCCAGAAGGCCAGGACCAGGGAGACGCACAGCGCGGCGGCACCGCCAAATAGGACCAGCAGACCCGGATCACGTCGCGACACGAACGTGACCCAGGCGTCGAAGCCCCGTAGGCTCACCTCTACTGGCCCGATGCGTGCACGTTCCCCCGGGACCAGCCGAGCCGTGTCGCGCAGACCGTCCGGCCCCACCACGCTGACCCCGAGCTCATTCGTGGCCCCGTCGGTCAGCGACAGCCCCAGGGTCACGCCCGCCGTCGGGAGTTCCGCGGAGCCGACGGCCCTCCCGCCGCGCGTTCCATCGAGTGGCACCGAGGCGTCGAGCAGCGAGCTGCCTCCGAGGGTCGTGACACGCAGCATCACCGCCGGACCATACGTCCATGCGTGCACGAGGTAGCCGTCGAACTCGCCGGGCTCGTTCACCCGGAGGACCGCCTCTCGCACGGCCGATCCCCCACGCAGAAAGGTCACGGTGGTGTCCAGGCGGCTCGGACGAGAGTCAGGCCCGAACTCCGCATCCAGCTCCTCGAGCCGCACCGCGGACGCGAACCCGGGACGCGGTGCATCAAGCAGCGCCTGCTCGCCGCCCAGCAACGAGAAGACCACCTCCGACCCCGATGCCGAGCCGATGGCCGCGCCAAGAACCACGACCACGATGGCGAGGTGGCTCATCAGGCCTGCGAAACGTGACCACCCGCGACGCACGCCATGGACCGCCCATCGCTCGCCACTCACCTCGCTGCGGGTACGGTAGCCCGCCGCCCCCAGGACTCGCTCCGAGCGCTCGAGCGACGTGCTCGGCAGCTCGAGCCTCAGCGTCCCGGCGGCCGCCTGTACCGGCGTCGGTCGGCGCCACTCGGTCCACACCGTCGGCGCCCGAACGGCGACAGCGGCAACGCCGCTCAACGCGAGCAGGCCGAGCAGCACGGCGTACGGCCACACGTCGAGCAACGCCGGTCCGCCGGGAAGAAAGGCTGCCATTCCGTTGACGGCGCCGGTCAGCAGCAGGAGACCGAGCCCGATGCGTGCGTCGCCGGCGGCACGAAGCCATCGCTCGACGGATCGCGTCAGTCGGTCGGCACGCGGCTGCGCTGCGACGGCGCGCCCCGAAGTCACGTCGGTGGGCGGGCTGCGCCGACGAGATCCTCGACCAGGTCCGCAGCATCCTCGAGACCGACGGACACCCGGATCATGCCAGGTGCGAGGCCCGCGGCCGCCAGGCCGGCGTCATCGAGCTGACGGTGCGATGAACTCGCAGGGTGGCTCACGAGCGTCTCGACGCTTCCGAGGCTCGTGGCATGGACCGCGACGCGGACGCGGTCCAAAAACCGTTCGCCGCTCGCCCGGCCACCGTCCAGCTCCACAGCGAGCATTCCGCCCGCCATGCCATCCCGCAGGGTGCGCATCGCGAGCTCGTGCTGCGGATGCGAGGCCAGGCCGGGGTATCGCACGGATGCGATGCCCGGCGCCACCTCGAGCGCGGCGGCAACCGCCAGGGCGTTTGCCGAGTGGCGCTCCATGCGCAGAGCGAGGGTCTTGAGTCCTCGAAGGGCCAGGAACGCCTCGAGCGGTGCCGCATTGCCGCCAACCGTGATCGCCACGTGACGTGCGGCTGTCACATGCTCCGCGCTGCCGACGACGGCCCCTCCGGTCAGGTCCGAATGCCCGCCGATGTACTTCGTTGTGGAGTGGACAACAAGGTCCGCGCCCAGGTTGAGCGGATTGGCGAGGAAGGGTGACGCAAACGTGCTGTCCACGACCACCATGACGTCGCGGCGGTGGGCGAGTTCCGACAGGTGGCGGATGTCGGCCACAGCCGTCGTCGGATTGCTGATCGTCTCAAGCCACAGCAGCCGCGTCCGCTCGCCGATCGCCGCCTCGACGGCATCGGCATCGGTGGTGTCGACGGATCGGTGCCCGATGCCCGATCGCTCGAGGACCGACGTGGCCAGGCCGACCATCCCGCCGTACACGGCCCGGGGAATGAGCAGCTCGTCGCCGGCGCGCAGCGCGGAAAGGAGGACGGCGTGCATCGCCGCCATCCCGGATGCGGTAACGAGTGCCGCCTCGGCCCCCTCCAGGTCGGCGAGCGCGTCCTCGAGCGCGGCGTGCGTCGGGTTCGAGTAGCGGGAGTACGAGTGGCCTGGCGTGGCGAACTCGAGGAGGTCGGCCAGCTCGGTCGCACTGCCTACCTCGAACGTGCTCGTCTGGTAGATCGGCACGTTGACCGGCGGCTGGGGCGCTTCGGGGGCGCGGCTGGACGCGCGGATGGCGCGCGTGGAGAAGCCAAGCATCAGAAGCGAGTCTACAGCGGATCCACTCGGCGCTCCGAAGCAACCGCTAGCATCTCACGCCATGCATCGTCGCCGATTCGACCCTCGGCTCATTGCCGCGGGTGGCCTGCTTCTTCTCGCCGTCGCCGTCGGGTTGGGCGTCGCGGTCCTCACCGGCTCGCCGCAGCCGACCCCACCCCCCACGCCCACGCCCTCGGCGAGCCCCTCGCCAACACCCTCGCCGTCGCCCTCCGCCTCACCATCACCGACGCCGTCACCGACGCCGATCGCCGCGTGTCCCATGGATGGAACAGAGGTGAGCGATCCCGACCTGGCCACCCGGATCCCCATGCTTGTTCAGATCGAGAACAACCCGACCGCTCGGCCGCCGTCCGGCCTCAACCGCGCGGACCTCGTCATTGAGGCACCGGTCGAGGGCGACACAACACGCTTCGGCGCCGTGTTCATGTGCAGCGAGACGGTCGACGCGGCGGTTGGACCAGTTCGATCGGCCCGCTACTACAACATCGATTTCTGGCAGCAGATGCGAGCGGTCACCTTCCATTTCGGGGGTGCTGGAAAGGTGCTGGCGCGATTCAACCGACTCGAGATGCCGTATGCCAATGGTCTGACCGGCGGATGGGGATTCTTCTTCCGTGCGGGGCCCTGGGCCGCGCCGCACAACGTGTATCTCGACGTCGATGCAGCGCGTGATGCGCTGGAAGACGGAGCGCTGGCGCAACTCGGCGCCGCGGCGGGCGAGGTGCGTGCCCCGTTCGTATTCGAGGCAGACCCCGAGCTTCCGGCGGGCAGGGCAGTCGGCGCGGTCGGCCTGCAGACCGCCAGCTTCTGGCGGTTCGGCTGGGAGTGGGACGGCGATGCCGGCGCCTGGCTCCGCACCGACGCCGGCGCCCCGAACACCGATCGGCTGAGCGGCGAACGGCTCAGCGCACGAACGATCGTCGTCCAGATCGTTGAGCAGGACGTGCTCGTCGGGGAGAACGACCCGGGCGGGTTCCCTCGTCGATTCCAGCACCTCGTCGGGAGTGGCGACGGCGTGATCTACGTCGACGGCCAGGCTCATGACGTCCGCTGGGAACGGTCGGGCGCCGAGGACGTGACGCGTTGGACGTACGCCGACACTCAGGAGCCGGTGATCCTGCCGCCCGGGCGCGTGTGGTGGGAGATCGTCCCGCTCGGGACGGGACTCAGCGAGAACTGATCCCGGTCGTGATCAATGATCCGGCGCCGGACGATCCGCGTCGGAGGCGGTCGGCGAGAGGAAGGCGTCCATCGCCCTCCGGATCTGGTGATCGGGATCGAACGACCGACTGGCGCTGACGATGCGTCGCCTGACCTCCTGCGGGTCGGCGTCGTCCTCCTCCTCCTTGGTTGAAGATGGGGCCTCGTCGACGATGACCGGCCCAAGCTCGACGGCGAACGCGCGATCGGCGCGCGGTGCCACCGGTGCGGCGGATGCTGCGCGGGGGGGGCTTTCCGACGGAGGCGATTCGACATTGGGAGCCGGCGGGGCCGCAGGCTCGACCACGTCCGGCGTGCGCCGAGAGAGGAGGGCCGGCCGCGGCCGCGGATTGCCGCTGATCTGGTTCTTGCCGAGCCGCTTGGCCTGGTACATGGCCCGATCGGCCGCGGCCATGAGCTCTTCGCCCGACCTGCCATCCTCCGGATGGGAGACCAGCCCGATGCTCACGCTCGTCAACGGATCTGGTCCGACGTCGCTCATGGCGAGACCAACCTCCTCGGCTCCGAGCCGAATCTTCTCGGCCACGACGAACGCGCCCACGATATCGGTCTCAGGGAGCAGGACGACGAATTCATCTCCGCCATAGCGGTAGGCGCTGTCGACGGTCCGGATCGAGTGATGGATCACTCGCCCGATTGCCCGAAGGACCTCGTCGCCGCGGAGGTGGCCCCCGTCGTCGTTGATCGCCTTCAGCCCATCGAGGTCGATCATGAGCACGCAGAACCCGCGGTCACTGCGCCGTGTGCGACTCACTTCCTGATCAAGTGTGACGTAGAGCTGGGCACGATTGAAGAGACTCGTCAGCGGGTCCGTGCGGGCCTGCTCGATGGCGCGCGCCATGGCCCGACGCTGCCGGCCGGCATAGGCAATCGCAACGAACGTGAGCAGCCACGTCGCCCCGAGGCCGATCGAGAGCTGAAGCACATCGTCCGGACCGTAGGTCGTGAGGCGCGGATCGAGGAAGAGAATGGCGCCGAAAGCTGCGCTTCCCAAGACGACCGCCGTCGCACCGGCTCGTGGCCCGTAGGCGAGAGCGGCGGCGACCGAGACGAGCGCGAAGAGCATGGCGAACGGCGAGGATGCAAAGCCGGTCAGCGCCAGCAGCCCGGCGATCAGGATCACGGCCGCGACGGCTTCGGCGAACCGCAGGAATCGAGCGTCGGCGCCCGATCCGAGCAACTCGTGGAAGATCACAACCGTCACAACGGCCGCGGCGCCGAGCAGGAAGATGGGTGCCTGGTCTGCGGCGAACGAACCGCTGATACCCACCCCGAGCAGCACGATGGTGATCGTGAGCCACCAGACGACGCGCAGGGTCGTTGCCGGAGCCCGGTCATCGACGGCGGCGGCGGCGGACGGCGTGCGCGATCCGATCTCCAGCGAGCGCTGCTCGTGGTCGGGGGCCGTCACGCGACGGCCCGCCAGCATGATCGCAACGATGAGCAGACCGGCGAGAAGGGCCGTTCCGGCGATGATCGTCTGCTCGATTGGCACGGAGGCTCTTCCCCTGAAACTCGACGTGGCGGACCGTTAGTTCCGGGTACCCGGACTCGATGGCCAGTATGGGTTCGCCGTCGATGTGGCGCAAACGTACTAACCCACCCGTACTACCCCGGTGTGGCGTGCGCGCACCGCGATGACGCGCAGATCGAGGAAATCGGGCCCCGATGCTACACTTCCCGGCCTCCATGATCGAAGCCCGCCGGACCCCCGCTTTCCCATCCCGTGCTCGCCCGCGTCCGTGGTTGGCCGCGCTCCTTTCGTTCCTGTTTCCGGGCATGGGACAGGCGTACGGAGGCGCGATCGGACTGGCGCTCGTGTTCGCTGCCCCGGTGCTCGTTCTCATCGTCCTGGTCGTCGCCGTCCTCAGCGGCGTGGCAGGAAATCTCGGCAACGGGCTCCTGTCGACCCGGTTCCTCACCGGGGTCCTGGTCCTCGATGCCGCGTTGCTGCTATGGCGCGCCGCCGCGATCATCCACGGCGGCCTGGCCCTGCGCCCCACCTCGGTGGCTCGACGTGAACGAACCGTGACGCTGGGTACCGTCGGCGCGCTCCTGCTCCTGACGGTGGCGATGCACGCCTGGGTGGGGATCACAGTGCTCCAGCTGGAGGGCACCCTGAGCCAGGTCTTTGGCGGCACTCGCGCAGAGCCGGCTCCGGGCGCGCCTCAGAGTGGCGATCCCGAGCCAGCGGCCTCGCCGGGGGCGAATTGGGACGGCAAGGAACCCATCACTGTCCTGCTGCTCGGCACCGACGCGGCCCCCGGCCGTGACGCCGTCCTCACCGACGTGGTGATGGTCCTGAGCGTGGATCCTGTCGCCGAAAGCGCCGTGATGATCTCGATCCCACGCGACACCGGCTACGTTCCACTACCCGATGGCTCCGTCTACCCGGACGGTCTGTTCCCGGAGAAGATCAACGAGCTCGTGGCAAGGGCTTCACGCGATCCCGATACGTGGTGCCCGGAGGGGGCGGCCACGCCCGAGACCTGCGGCCTTCGGGTGATGGAGAGCGCCATTGGCACCTATCTCGGCGTCAAGATCGACCACTACGCACTGGTGGACATGGCCGGGTTCGCGGAGATGATCGACGCCCTCGGCGGTCTCGAGCTCTGCCTGCCCGGGCAGCTCGTCGATCCCGAGTTCGACGGGACGCTGGGGAACAACCAGCGAGACGGACCGCTGATCCTCCCCGCCGGGTGCAACCACTACGACGGCCTGGATGCCCTGGCGTATGCCCGCAGCCGGAAGGGTTGGATCGAGATGCCGGACGGGACGCGCGAGCTACAGAACGACTTCGCCAGGGCGGACCGCCAGCAGCGGGTCCTCCTGGCCCTTCGTGATGAGCTCGCCCAGGCGAACACTCTGCTCGAGCTTCCGGGCGTGCTCTCGGCCATCGGCCGCACGGTCAGCACGGACTTCCCGCGTGAGCAGGCCGGCGACCTCGCGACCCTGCTGCCGTTGATCACCGGCCCATCGATCGACCGCGTCGTCCTCGGGTATCCCGACTACGTCGACCTGCCGGTCAATCCCGACGTGAACTACCTGCTCATCCCGAACCGCGACGCGATTCGCACGGAGATGGCGCGCATCTTCGGCCGGAGCGCGCTCATCGGCTGGTACGTCGGCAGCCGGGACCCTGGCCCCGACCTGTCATCGGAGGCAAACGCCGAAACCCCCTGATCGCGTCACACGACGCGGGCCAGGAGCACCGCGGCGATCCCGAGCGCCGCTGAGAGGGCAGTCAGGCTGAGCATCGCGTCACGCTGCGACAGGCCGTGCTCCAGGAGCTGATGGTGGATGTGGCCCCGATCCGGGGCGAACACCGCCTCGCCGCGGGCCGTCCGGCGCAGCACCGCCCAGATGGTGTCCGCAATGGGCAGGCCGAGCGCGATGATCGGCACCCACGGAGGCACCGGATGCAGCCCGTGCTGCGTCAGCGAGATGGCGGTGGTTGACACGATCAGCCCGAGGAACATCGACCCCGTGTCACCCATGATGATGGACGCCGGGTGGAGGTTGTAGGCGAGGAAGCCGATGGCAGCTCCCATCGCGGCGGCGACCAGGGGAAGAACCGGCGTCATGCCACTGGAGGCCGCGATGAGCGCGAACGCGCCGAGACTCGTGAGCACGATTCCCGATGCCAAGCCGTCGAGGCCGTCGATGAGGTTGACGGCGTTGATGACGCCCACGATCCAGAGGACGGTGACCGGCAGCGCGAGGACGCCGAGCTCGATGATCCCCCACGGTAGATGCAGCCGATCGATGCTGAGCCCCATGGACCACACGATGAGCGCGGCGGCGATCTGAAAGATCAGCTTCACGAGGGCGCGCATGCCCCGCACGTCATCGACCACGCCGACGACGAACAGCAGGCTCGCGGCGATGAGGATGGCCGGGAGCCGATCGGGGCGGACGCCGGCATCGGACCCCAGTCCCGGTGAGGCGAGGAACGCGAGGCCGATGGCCACGCCGAACGCGAAGACCATCGCGACCCCGCCGAGCCGCGGAATGGCCACGAGATGAATCTTGCGACCGCCTGGCTCGTCGAGCAGCTGAAGACGGTGCGCAAAGTGGCGGACGATGGGGGTCACAACCAGACCGATGACGAGGGCGGCGGCGAACGTCAGCGCGATCAGCATGGCATCGATGGGATGGTAACCCGATGGTGTGGTCGGGGCGGCCGGATTCGAACCGGCGGCCTCCTGCTCCCAAAGCAGGCGATCTGCCAGACTGATCTACGCCCCGTCATGCCGGATCGTACCGCGTCGGCAGCGCGACGGGGTGAACGCCGCCCATGGAGGGCGTGCTAGCCTGCCGCCACTGTGAGCCGCGCCGTCGACATCCTGGTCCCACCGCGCCTCGGGACTGGCTTTCGGTGGCTGCTCGCCTCGTCATGGACCAGCAACCTCGGCGACGGCATCGCGATGGCGGCCGGTCCCCTCCTCGTGGCGTCCCAGACCCACGAGCCCTGCTCGTGGCCATGGCGGCGCTCGTCCAATGGCTGCCGCCATTGCTCTTCGGGGTCTTCGCCGGCGCGCTCTCGGATCGCCTCGATCGCCGGCTGCTGGTCGTCACAGTCGATGTCATCCGCAGCGCCGTGCTGATGCTGCTGGCGCTCTCGGTGGTCGCCGACGTGGTCTCGATCGGTCTCGTCCTGGGCGCCCTGTTCCTGCTGGCGACCGCCGAGGTCTTCGCCGACAACACCTCGCAGACGCTGCTCCCGATGCTCGTCCCGCGAGATGACCTTGCCGTCGCGAACGCGAGGCTCCAGACGGGATTCATCACGGTGAACCAGCTCGCCGGCCCACCGCTCGGGTCCCTAGGCGCCGACCATTCGGTCAATGACGTCGAGATAGGCCCGCTTCTGAACCTCCCAGTCGTACGCTGTGGCCTGCCGCTGACCTTCAAGTCCAATCGCCTCGGCGATGGCGGGCGCATCCACCATGCGCTCGATGGCGCGCACCAGCGCCTCCGGATCGCCCCCAGGGACGAGAACGAGGCCGTCGGACGTGAAGTGATGTCGGAAGGTAGCGAGGTCACTCGCCACAGTCGGAACTCCCATCGCGGCATACTCGAGCAGCTTCGTGCTGAGAGAGAACTCGAGGTACGGCTCAGCCAGGGACGGCACGATCCCGATATCGGCCGCGGCAAGCAGGCGCGGAAGGTCGTCGATGAGGACGCGCCCGTGAAGCGTCACCCGGTTGCCCGTCCCGGTCTCAGCGATTGCGGCCTCGATGCTCGGTCGCCACGGGCCATCGCCGTACACATCGAGCCTCCAACGAAGACCCGGCCGGAGCCGTGCGAGGCCACGGATGGCGACGTCTAGCCCGTAGATCCGCTGGAGGTTCGAGTGGTGAACCAGCCTCAGCTCGCCGTCCTCCATGAATGGTCGGCGAGTGTGGCGGGACGGGTCAAAGAGACGGCCATCGGCGCTGTTCATGACCACACTGATGCGATCCGGGGGGACACCGCGGCGGATGGAGAGCTCGCGGAGCGGCTCGTGAACCGTAATCAGATGGTCGGCGGTGCGGGCGGAAGCCCTGGTGGCCAGCGTGACCAGCGGCAGCAGCGGCCGGAGGTGGGGCGCCGCAAAGCGATCTCGAAAGAACTCGGGCATGTCTTCGTGAAGGTCGAGCACCACCGGAACACCCCGCATGCGTTCCGGTAATGCCGCGAACGCCAGGAAGTCCGGCGGCGCGGCGATCTGGATGAGATCGTATGAGCGCCTCCGATGTTCGCGGGCCAACCGCCAGGCGACCATTCCACTGAACGCCACGTACTCCGCAATGTGCCCCGCAAATCCGACGAAGTTGCGATCGATCGGGAGTCGCACGATCCGCATTCGCCCATCCCGCTCCTCGGCGGGCTCCCCAGGCTGACGAAGGCAGATGACATCGACCTCGTATCCCGCGGCGAGAAGGGCGTCGCTCTGCCTGCGGACGCGGGGATCTCCGGGGAGGATGGCGTGGACGACGATCACTACGCGCCGCACCCGGCTCACTTTGCCTTGACCTCGTCCCACAGGACGTCCTTCTCGGCAAGGGACATGCGTCCGAGGTCGAGCCCGCGATCGGCCGCCAGCTCCTCGACGCCGCGATAACGCATCAGCCAGCGATGATTCGCCTCGCGCAGGGCTTCCTCGGGATCGAGCTTCATCCAGCGCGAAAGGTTGACCAGGGCGAAGAGGACGTCGCCGACCTCGTGTAGCCGGTCACCGTCCGAGGCGGCCTGCCGTAGCTCCTCGATTTCCTCGCGCACCTTTTCCCATACCCCGTCGATCGCGTCCCAGTCCCATCCCAGCGCCGATGCGCGCTCCTGGATCTCGCGGCTGCCGGCCAACGCGGGGAGCGCGCGAGCCACGCCGCCGAACGCACCTTCGTGCGCCTTGCCGCGCTCGGCCCGCTCATCGGCCTTGATCGTCTCCCAGTTCGCAAGCACCTGTTCCACGCCATCCACCTCGACCGTTCCGAAGACGTGCGGGTGGCGGCGGACGATCTTCGCCGTGATCGAGCGGTAGACATCGGTGAGGTCGAACACCCCTTTCTCCGCGGCGAGTTGCGCGTGGAGGATGACCTGGAGCAGAACGTCCCCGAGCTCCTCCGCCAGGTCGCCCGAGCTCCCGTGCTCGATCGCGTCCACCGTCTCGTATGCCTCCTCGAGCAGATACGGTCGAAGGCTGCGATGGGTCTGCTTCCGGTCCCAGGGACAGCCGTTCGGGGCACGGAGTCGGGCGCTGATCGCAGCCATCCCGTGCGGGCTCGCCAGGTTCTCGAACGGGTCGAGCGCCTGGATGAACCAGCTCCGCGCGCCAAGCTGCGCGTCGTCAAGCTCGTCCAGCCGGTGCGTCGTTCCCTCCGGCAACCGCCTCACTTCGTGGCTGGCGGGATAGAGCGCAACGAGGACTTCATGCGCGCCCGAGCGAGCATGACGCCCGGCCAGGGTCGCACCGGCTGCTCCGGAATCACTGGCCATGACGAGGAGCGGGAGGGACGGATCGAACGCGATGGCCGTCAGCCGATGGGCCGCCACGATCTGCACTCCCTCTCCGGGATCGAGGCCAGCGGAGGCCAGGAGCGCGTCCAAGCCGTGCGCCGGGCCGACGGTCATCGGATCAGGCGGGTGTGGAGGACGCGAACTGCGGGTCGATCCACGTGTCGACCGAGGAGCGCACCTCCTGTTCGAGCCAGCGGTCGAAACCCGTGCTGCGGATCGTCTCGAGCCGGTCTGCCTCGATCTCACGGTCCTCGCCGACCTCGAGCAGCCGATAGATGGTGATGCCCTCGGTGCCGAGGTCCAGCGGCTCGCTGATCGCGCCGACCTCGTCAAGGGCGAACACGATCTCCTCGGCGGCACGATCGAGCTCGTACGGGGCGACCCACCCGACCTCACCACCCTCGCGAGCGGTTGCCGCATCCTCGCTGAGGCGGCGGGCCACGTCGGCGAAGCTGTCGGGGTCAGCGCGAAGCTCCTGGATCAGCTCCGCCGCCTCCGCCTGCGGACTCGTCCGCTCGCCGGTCTTCTGGATGACGTGATACCCGAAGTCACTGCGCACCGGCTCGCTCAGCTCACCGACATCCAGGGCGGCGAGGGCGTCGGCGAACTCCTCCACGAATCCCGGGGCAGCCGGGTCGTACCAGCCGAGATCGCCACCGCTGGCGCCCGAACCGGGATCGTCACTTCGCTCCTCGGCGATCGCGAACCAGTCGGCGTCCTCGGCGTCCAGCAGGCCCCGAACATCCTCGGCCTCCTCGAGGGTGGCTGCCCATTGCTCATCGGTGGCCACGGCGTCCTGGGCGGCGTCCTCCGGAAGTGGGTCGATCAGGATGTGGCGAGCGCGCTCCTGGGGAACGATCGTGCCGGTCGCCGCCTCGATCACGATCTGCGCCACGCGCCGCTGCTCGGCGGACGCCCCGACCACCTCGTCGGCGAAGTGATCGCGATAGGCCTCGACGAGGAGTTCGCCGCGGACGTACTCGCGATACGTCTCGTCGCTCACGTTCTGCCGCCGCAGGATCTCGGCAAGCGGACCCTCGGTCGTCGCGTCTCGTCGGCCGACGAGCTTGAGCACGGCGAAACCACGCTCGGTCTCGACCGGACCGATGAGGTCGTCGAGTTCGGCGTCCTCGAGGGCGGTGAAGTACTCGCTGTAGGCGTTGTCATCTGCCCCGAACCATCCGAGCACGCCACCGGCGGGCGCGGTGAAGTCGTCGCTCGCCTCACCCGCCACCGTCGCGAACTCCTCGCCCGCCTCGACCCGATCGAGCGCCGCCTGCGCCTCGTCGCGCGCCGCGTCGAGCTGTTCCTGCGTGGGCTCG
>JAGXHP010000031.1 GCA_024636135.1 Chloroflexota bacterium | reverse complement strand
GTCATCATCGACGAGAGGCCGGCCCCCGGGGGCGCCATGGGTATCATCGGCGATATGGTCCGTGTGAGCAGTCCGACCTTCGTCGGACGAGACGCCCAGCTGACGGGTTTGCATGCGGCACTCGAGCTCGCCTCGAGCCATCGGGCGACGATGTGCCTGGTGGCAGGCGACGCCGGGATTGGAAAGACACGGCTGATCTCGGAGTTTGCCAGCGGTGCCCGCGAGGCCGGCGCCCAGGTGCTGATCGGGGACTGCCTCCAGCTGGGCGATGCCGGCCTTCCCTACGCATCGTTCGTCGGGGCGTTGCGCCCGCTGATTCGATCGCTGCCACGGGAGCGCCTCGATGAGCTCATCGGTCCCGGGCGAACGGAGCTGGCGCACCTGCTTCCCGATCTTGGTCCGGTCCCGGCCGCGGTCGGCGGTCGCCACGGGCGACCGGAGAATCAGGCCCGCCTGTTCGAGGTGGTTCTAGGCCTCTTCCGCCGGATCGCGGAGCAGCAGCCGCTGGTGCTGGTGCTGGAGGATCTTCACTGGTCGGACTCGTCGACCCGGGATCTGCTTCGTTTTCTCGTCCGCAGCGGTGGTGATACCCGACTGCTGATCATCGGGACCTACCGATCGGATGAGATGCACCGGCGTCACCCGCTGCGGCCGCTGTTGGCGGAGCTGGCGCGTCTCGAGGGTGTCGACTCGGTGGAAATATCGGCGCTCGACGATGAGGAGCTGACTCGCGTCCTGGCGGGGATCATCGACGGCCCTCCTCCCCCGGAGCTCGTGTCCACGGTCATGGCTCGATCCGGCGGCAACCCACTTTTCGTCGAGGAGCTCATGGCGGCGGGGGAGGCCGGGCTCGCTCTCCCGCGGAGCCTGCGCGACACGCTCGACGAGCGCATCCGGCGTCTCGGCGAGGCGGCGCAGCGGGTCCTTCGCATTGCGTCGGTGGCGGGCCAGGGCGTCGACCACGAGACCCTCGCGGCGGTGGCCGGCGAACCCGAGGACGCGCTGACTGCGGCGATCCGCGAGAACGTCGAGCACCACCTGCTCATTCCGACCGCGCCCATCGAGACGCCCGGCTACCGCTTCCGCCATGCGCTGGTGCAGGAAGCGGTGTACGAGGACCTGCTGCCCAACGAGCGGACGCGGCTGCACGCCGCCTATGCGGTGGCCCTGGACCGGCGGGCCGATGGCGACCCGCGCGAGCGTGCGGGCATCGCGGCGCAGCTGGCCCACCATTGGCTGATGGCCCATGACCTGGAGCACAGCCTGGCGGCATCGGTGGCGGCCGGTCGGTCCGCGGTGCACGCATTCGCGCATCACGAGGGCCAGGCATTCCTGGAGCGGGCGCTCGAGCTCTGGACTCGCGTGCCGGCTGATCGCCTGCCGCCGGGCCTGGACCGCACGACGATCCTCGAAGAGGCGGCCGAAGCTGCCGCCCACGCCGGCGACACGCGGCGCTCGATCGACCTCGTGCGATCGGCGCTGGGCGAGACCGATTCGGCCGCGGAGCCGATGCGCGCCGGCGTCCTCCACCACCGGCTGGCGTGGTACCTGAACGAGGCGGGCGACTGGCGGGCCGGGGTGCGCGCCATGGAGCGCGCCGTGGAGCTGATTCCGCTCGATCCTCCCACGCCGGAACGGGCCTGGGTCGTCGCCGACCTTGCGCACTCCCTCATGATTCGCAGCCGCTTCAGCGAGTCGATGGCGATGGCCGAGGCCGCGCTCGCGGTCTCCCGCGCCGTCGGCGCGCGCCCGGCGGAGACGCTGGCGCTGACCGCCCTCGGGCTCGACCTCGCCTGCCGATCCGACCTGGAGCGCGGCATCTCGGTGCTGCGCGACGGGTACGCGCTGGCCCACGAACTCGGCGACGCGCAGGCGATCTTCCTGGCGGCGGTCGGCCTCGGATGGGCGCTGGACGAAGCGGCCTTCCATGACGAGGCGCTCGGCGTTGCGCAGTCGGCCCGCGATCGGCTGCGCGGGCTCGGCGCCGAGGCGCGGTTCGGCGGCCAGCTCGGCTCGAAGATGGGCCGCGCCCTGCACGACCTGGGTCGGTGGAACGAGGCCGGGCGGGTTCTCGACGAGGAGATTGCCAGCGAGCCGACGCGGTATGCCATGCGCTGGCTCCTCTCGAATCGCATCCAGCTCAGCATTGGTCGCGGTGATCTCGCGCAGGTCGAGCGCGATTTGGCGACGTACGAGGGCCTGGGGGAACGGGTGGTCGGTCCCGACCCGGACCTGATGGGGGTACGACGGGCCGAGCTGGCGATCGTGTCCGGCCAGCCGCGCGTCGCGCGGGAGGTGGTGGCCGCCACGCTCGGGCGGCTCGACGAGCCGGATCTTGATACCGATGCACGTCGGCTCCTGACCATCGGGCTGCGGGCGGAGGTCCAGGAAGCCGAGATGGCGCGCGCGGTGTCCGATCGGCGACGCGCCGCAGCGGCGGTCGAGCGTGCGGGTGAGCTGCAGGTCGAGGTGCGCCGGCACGTCAATCGGGTCCGCGGCATTGCGAAGAAGCCAGCCCGGACCATCGAGGCCGACCTGCTCTTCGGCGATGCGCTGGCCTCGCGCGCCCGCGGGGAGGTTGATCTCGACCTCTGGGAGGCCACGGTCGCCGCGCGCCGCGAACTGGGCCGGCCCTTCGAGCTGGGGAGAACTCTGCTCGGCCTCGCGACCGTCGCGCTGCGAGGGCGGCGCCGCGACGAGGGCGCGGCCGCGCTGTCCGAGGCGCACGTCATCGCCATCGATCTCGGCGCGGGGCCGCTTCGGCAAAACGTCGAGGCGTTGGCGCGCCGCGCACGCATCGGCATCGAGGGAGTCGATACCGCGGACGACGCGGTGGCCCAACTCGGATTGACGCGGCGCGAGCGCGAGGTGCTGGCGCTCGTGGCGGATGGGAGGAGCAACCGCCAGATCGGCGATGCCCTGTTCATGGCCGAGAGCACCGCCGGCGTTCACGTGAGCAACATCCTCGGCAAGCTCGGCGTCAACCGCCGCAGCGAAGCGGCGGCTATGGCCCATCGCATGGGCCTCTTCCAGCTCAGCTGACGGTGACTCCTGCTCCACCCAGGTGGAATGCCAGCCGATCCACGAGGCGCTCGACCTCTGCCTCGGTGTTGTAGAAGGCGGGCGAGCAGCGCACGATCCCCGGCCGGAAGTCGACAATGATGCCCTCGTCGGCCAGCGCGTTCACGACGGAGCGCGGGTCATCCGCGCCGATCGCCACGATGCCGCCCCGTCGTTCCGGGTCGCGGATCGCGCGGACTTCGAGCCCGCGCGCATCGGCGAGGGCGATGAGGAGATCGCCGAGATCGCGGGTTCGCTCGCTCAGCCGCTCGACGCCGATCTCGCGAACGAGCTCCATCCCGCCGCGTGCGATCGCCGCGGATGGTACCGATGGGGTGCCGAGCTCGTAGCGCCGACCATCGGCCGCCAGGTCGAGGGCGTCGACCGCGAAGTCGAACTGCCGGGCACTGCTGAACCAGCCCGTGGTGGTCGGCAGCAGCGCGTCCCACAGTCCGGGCCGGACCCGCAGGAACGCGGTCCCCGGTCCGCCGTGGAGCCACTTCAGCGTCCCGGAGACGTAGAGATCAATGTCGCTGGTGCCGAGATTCGTCGGCACCAGGCCGGTGGCCTGGTAGGCGTCGACGAGCAGCAGGGCCCCGCGCTCCCGACACACGGCGGAGAGCGCATCCAGGTCGTTGAGTGCGCCCGAGGTGAAGAACACGTGGCCGATCGCGACCAGCGCGGTGCGCTCGTCGATCGCAGCGGCGATGTCGTCGACGGAGACGGTGAGGCCGTCGCCGGTCGGGACGACGACCAGCTCCACTCCTAGGGATTCACGGGCGAGCCACTGGTGGCCGATCGTCGGAAAGTCGAGGGCGGTGGTCACGACGCGCTTCCGCGGACCGCTGCCCACCGGCACGCCGGCGTCCCTGAGCCGCCCGAGTGCCGCGTCGTCACCGCGGTGCAGCGGGTCGAGCGTCGAGGCCACCACCGCCAGTGCGGCGCTGACGCTGGCTGCCAGGGAGATCTCCGATCCGGGCACGCCAAGGATGGCGCCGAAGTCGTCGCGCAGGGCGGTGAGCTCGCCCAGCCACTCCCGGTACCAGGCGCGCGCGCCCAAGTTGTCCCAGCCTGACAAGAACTCCTCGAGGTGGCGGCGCGACCGTTCGGTGCGAGCCCCGAGCGAGCAGGTGTTGAGATAGACCGCTGCCTCGAGCAGCGGGAACTCAGCGCGATGCTCGAGGAGCTCGGCATGTCGGGGCGTGGGAGTCGGCATGGCCGCGAAGCATAACGGTCTCCTGCGACCCGCCCGACAGCCCGCTCCTCGTCGTCCGACGTGCCGCGCTACACTCGGCCGGCCCCGCAACACCACCGGAGATCAGATGCCAGATTCGCCGTTGCCCATCCTGTTCACGTCCGAGTCGGTGACCGAGGGTCATCCCGACAAGCTGTGCGACGCGGTGGCCGACGCGATCCTGGACGACGTTCTCGGCCACGACCCCGCGGCGCGTGCCGCTGTCGAGGTGGCGACGACGACGGGCCTGGTGCTCGTGCTCGGCGAGCTCACGACGACGCATTACGTGGATGTCCAGGACGTGGTCCGTCGCACGGTGCGCGAGATCGGCTACAACGACAGTCGACTGGGGTTCGACTGGGCGACCTGCGGCACCCTCACGGCAATCAAGGAGCAGTCCCCGGACATCGCGCGCGGGGTGGATCACGCCCTCGAAGGACGCAATGGGCAGGACGACGACGAGTTGGGCGCCGGCGACCAGGGGATGATGTTCGGCTACGCGTCCGACGAATCCGACGAGCTGATGCCGATGCCGATCATGCTCGCGCATCGCGTCGCCCGCCGGCTGGCGGAGGTCCGGAAGGACGGCACGCTGCCGTTCCTTCGGCCCGATGGGAAGAGCCAGGTGACCGTCGAGTACGACGCCGACCACCGGGTCACCCGCGTGCACACCGTGCTGGTCAGCACCCAGCACGATCCGGACGTCGACATGACCGACCTCGCCCGCGCGATCCGGGAGCACGTCGTTGAGTCGGCGATTCCCGCGAGCCTGCTCGACGACGAGACGCGCCACCTCGTGAATCCGACCGGTCGGTTCGTGATCGGCGGACCGATGGGCGACTCCGGCCTGTCCGGGCGAAAGATCATCGTGGACACCTACGGCGGCATGGCACGGCATGGGGGTGGCAGCTTCAGCGGCAAGGACCCGACCAAGGTGGATCGCTCGGGCGCCTACATGGCGCGCTACGTTGCGAAGAACGTGGTCGCGGCGGGACTCGCCCGGCGCTGCGAGATCCAGCTCGCGTACGCGATCGGCGTGGCGCGGCCTCTTGCCATCAACATCGAGACCTTCGGAACCGGCGCCGTGGCGGATGCCCGATTGGCAGACATCGTTGATCGCACCTTCGACCTGCGTCCGGGGGCAATCATCAGGGATCTCGAGCTGCGCCAGCCGATCTACCGCCAGACCGCGGCGTACGGCCACTTCGGCCGCACCGACCTCGACCTGCCGTGGGAGCGGACGAATCGCATCGATGAGCTGCGCGCCGCCGCGGGGGCGTGAGCCGAGACCGACGCCCCTGGGGTGAGCCCGCCCCGGGCAGGCTCCAACGTTGGCTGCTGCGCGCGCGGTCTCTCGTGCAGCCGACGCCACCGTCCAGCGCTCACGCGACCCACGGCGAGCTCCCGCTGGTCCTGCGGCGCGGTGAGCACGCCGTGGCCTACCTGGGAGCGGAACGCACCGGAGACCATCCTTCCGCGGCCGCCGCGGCGGCCGACTCCATGCGTGCGGCCGCCGCCGCGACGGATTGGTGGGCGGCCGACATCTGGGGACACCGCGCGCTGTGGCACTTCGAGCAGGCCGACATGGCGCTCGACGCCATCCGAGCGGCGCGCTGGATCGGTGACGTGCGGGTCAGCGCCGGCGATCCAGACACCGCGCGCAGGTACTATGCCGAGGCGATCGACGAGGCGCGCGACATCGGGGCCGAGCACGAACAGGGGCTGGCGGCGCTCGGAATGGGCCGGTCCCTCATGCAGCGCGGCGACGTGACATCCGCGCGGCGCATGGCATCGGCGGCCCTCGATCTGCTCGAGCGCAGCGATGCCGGGCCAGCGGAGATCGCGACCGCGCGCGAGCTCATGGGCACCGAGATTTCAGTCGGAGGGGAGCGAACAGAGGTGGGCGAATGACGGCACGACGGACGATGCGGGTCGGCATCATCGGGGCCGGGGTCATGGCCGAGGCGATGATCGCCGGGCTGGTGGCGAACCGCGCCGTGGAGCCGGGCCTTCTGGCCGCGTCGCATCCCCGTCGCGAGCGTCGCGACACTCTGGCGGAGCGCCACGGCATCCGCTCGGTTGCGGCCAATCGGGATGCGTTGGCCGAGGCCGAGCTCGTGGTGCTCGCCGTGAAGCCGCAGATGCTCGTCCGCGTGATGCGCGACCTGCGGGGTCACCTCGACCCTGGCCAGGTCGTGGTCTCGATCGTGGCCGGGGCCACGCTGCGCACCCTCATCGACGGCCTACAGCACCAGGCCGTGGTGCGCGCCATGCCGAACACGCCCTCCCAGATCCGGCGTGGTATGACCGTCTGGAGTCCGTCACCGGCATGCACCGCGCATCACCGCGATCTCGCGCGCGCCGCGCTTCGCTCATTGGGCGATGAACGCGAGGTGGCCGACGAGACGTTCGTTGCCATGGCCACGGCACTCTCCGGCACCGGCCCGACGTACCTCTTCGCGGTCATGGAGGCGTTGATCGACGCGGGCGTCCACCTGGGATTCCCCCGCGAGCTGGCGCATGACCTCGTGGTGGCCACCCTCGTCGGCTCGGCGGACTACGCGCAGCAGTCGGAGTTGCATCCAGCTCAGCTCAAGAACGCCGTGACCTCCCCGGGCGGAACCAGCGCAGCCGCCATCTATGAGCTCGAGAAGGGTCGCATCAGGACCGTCTTCAGCGATGCGGTATGGGCGGCCTACCGCCGAACCGCGGAGCTGGGCGACCTGCTGGAGGCCGAGGTGGCAGCCGGCGGGGATTCCGAACCGACGCGGTAAGCCGCAACGCACCGTGGGGTAATCCGGCGATGTGCACGCTGCGCCAGCGCAGTGTGCAAGTCTCTTGCACACTCCGTCTGCCTCGGCCTGCCCGCCTGCTCTGGTAGCCTCAGCCCATGTTCGCGATCGTGATGGCCGGCGGGTCCGGCACGCGCCTCTGGCCCCTCTCGCGTCGTGAGACGCCGAAGCAGCTGTTGCCGCTGATGGGAGACACGAGCCTCCTGCAGCAGACAGTTGCACGCCTCGGTGGCCTGCTGAAGCCGCACGACATCTACGTCATCACCAGCCAGGCGCACGTCCGGGCCACGCAGCGCCAGTTGCCCCAGCTTCCCGAGGACAACATCCTCGGCGAGCCGCTGGCCCGCTCGACGGCCGTGGCTGCCGGCCTGGCCACGGTCTTTGCCCGACGCGACAGTGACGAGGTCGCGGTCGTCGTGCCGGCGGATCACTTCGTCTCCGATGAGGAGGCATTCGTCGAGAGCCTGCGAGAGGCAGCACGCACCGCCGAGCGTGGGTATCTCGTGACCCTTGGCGTGGTGCCGACTCATCCGGCGACCGGCTACGGCTACATCAAGGCGGGGGCGCCACTGCATCCCAGTAGCGCCACGGCGCTCGTCGACCGATTTGTCGAGAAGCCGGATGCCCGGAAGGCGGCCGCGTACCTCGATGAGGGCTCGCACTTCTGGAATGCCGGCGTGTTCGTGTGGCGCGTCTACGCGTTTCGCCAGGCCGTCGAGCGCTTCCAACCGGAGCTGGCTGCGGCGCTCGATCGCATCCAGGAGCTCCATCGCACCCCCGGCTGGATGACCGAGGTCCGCACGATCATCGAGAACGTCGCGGCCATCACCATCGACGTCGGCATCGCCGAACCTGCGGCCGCCGAGGGTCGGATGGCCGTCGTGCCGCTGGATGCCGGCTGGTCGGATATCGGCTCGTGGTCGTCGTTGCTGGAGGCGCTGTCGGGCGCGAGCGGTGTGGACCTGGTTGCCAGCGGGCGCCACCTGGATCGTGGTTCGCATCGCGTGCTGGTCCACGGCGGCGAGCGGCTGGTGGTGACGGTCGGCCTCGAGGACCTCATCATCGTCGACACCCCGGACGCCCTGCTCGTCTGCCATCGCGACCGCGCCGAGGAGATCAAGCCGGTCCTCGACGAGATCGCGCGCACGGCGGGGGAGCGATACCTCTGAGCGCGTCCGTCCAGCACGCATGGCTGGCGCGAGCGCTCGGTCTCGCGCTGGCCTGGTATGTCCGCCTGGTCGGCACCACCTGCCGCGTCCGGGGCGAGACGGTGACCCAGGACCAGGTCGTGCTGGCCTTCTGGCACGAGTACAACCTGGCCGCCGCGATCGCCTCCTGGCGCCTGCGGCGACACCAACATCACGTGAGCTTCAGCACTCGGACGTTCCGTGGCGTCGTGATGAGCACCATGCTGGCGGCGCTGGATTCCGGTTCGGTTCAGCTCCCCCCCGAGGGTGAGCGATCCGAGGCGGCGCGGCTATCGCTCGAGCTGGCGCGCATCGGCCGCGACGGAGCTTCGCCGGTGGTGAGCCCGGATGGCCCGGCCGGACCGTATCGGCGCGCCAAGCCGGGGGCCCTCATCGTGGCGCGCGAGGCCGGGGTCCCGCTCCAGCCCTGGGCCGTCGCCGTTCGCCCACCGTGGCGGCTCGCCGGGCGTTGGGATCGGCATGTCGTGCCCCTTCCCTTCAGCGTGCTGCGAGTCGAGCAGGCCGAGCCGATCCGGGTCGGCCGGCGCGAGCCGCTGCGCCCCTTGTTGGCGCGGCTCCAGGCTGCCCTCGACGACGTCGCCGCGCGAGCCGACCTTCGGATGGGATAGGGCCGAATCGGCTCCGGCGAGGGCGAATCCGATCGGGCGTCGCCGGCCCCCGGTGGGAGTCGCTACCATGTTCTCTCCCAGCGGGACACGTCGGAGCCTGTAGCCGAGTCGCCCACCCGTGACCAAGATCAAGTTCGGCACCGATGGCTGGCGCGCAGCCATCGCCGAGGACTACACCTTCCACAACGTCCGGCGCTGCGCGCGCGGCGTCGCCGAGTATCTCCACCAGAACGGGGCCGCGGATCGTGGCGTCGTGGTCTGCTGGGATCGGCGCTTCGCCAGCGAGCACTTCGCCCGTGCCTGCGTCGAGGTCCTGGCCGCCCACGACATCCGCTCCTTCGTGCCCGGTGAGGCGGTGCCGACGCAGGTCGGCAGCTACTTCACCCGCGAGATGGGTGCCGGCGCGGGGATCGTGATCACCGCCAGCCACAATCCGTGGACCGACAACGGGTTCAAGGTCAAGGCCGATACCGGCGGCGCGGCCGCGCCGGAGATGCTCGCCGCGATCGAGGCCACCATGGACACGCATCCCGAGGACGAGCTGCCGCCGCGGCGCGACTACGACGATGCGGTCGGCGCGGGGCTCGTCGAGACCTTTGACGCGTATCCGAAGTTCCGCGACCAGCTCGCGAGCATCGTCGACATCGAGCGCATCAGGAACGCCGAACGCCGCGTCCTGGTCGAGACGCTCCACGGATCGGGCTCCGGCTGGATGACGCGACTGCTCGGCGGCGGTGCGATCACCGTGCGCGAGCTGCACATGGAGCGCAACCCGTACTTCGGCGGCGTGAATCCGGAGCCGATCCGTCCGAACGTCGACGAGTGGCTGGCCGAGATCCCGCGCTGGAAGGCGGACATCGGCATCGCATTCGACGGAGACGCGGACCGCGTCGGGATGGCCACCGAGGAAGGAGTCTTCGTCAACCAGCTCCAGGTCTACGGCCTGCTGTACTGGTATCTGCTCGACGTGCGCAAGACGATCGGGCCGGCCGTCTACACCGTGACGACCACGAGCATGGC
>JAGXHP010000030.1 GCA_024636135.1 Chloroflexota bacterium | reverse complement strand
GAGCTCGTCGGTGGGCAGCGCCGAGCCGGTGCCGTCCGATGAGCTGGTGGAGTTCTCGTGTGAGCTTCCGATCGTCGAGCGCGGGACCGTGGCGCTGGCGAACATCACCGACGTGCGGATCGGCGCGCATTCGGGATACGACCGCGTCGTGTTCGAGTTCGCCGATGGCCTGCCGGAGATGACCCTCGACCGCGCGTCCCCTCCCTTCACCCACGACGCCACGGGCATGCCGATCGAGGTCGCGGGATCGAGCTTCATGCGCCTGACACTGCGCGGTGGGACGAAGCAGACTCCCGACAATACGAGCAGCTACGACGGACCGACGGACTTCAGCCCCGGGCTGCCGAGCCTCGTGCAGCTCGTCGAGGGCGGCGACTTCGAGGCCCACAGCACGTGGTACTTCGGGTTGACGAGCGAGGCCTGCGTGCGCGCGTTGCTGCTCACCGATGACGGGCCCCCACGCCTCGTGATCGACGTCGAGTCGTGACGCCACGGTAGGTGGAGCCTCGAAGCATGCCCGCCAACCATCGCGACCGATCCGGGAGAGTCCGGTAGCATCGACGCTGCACAGCCCACCACAGGAGTACCGATGGCCGATCGACCAGGCCCGCCGTCCGGCGCGCTCGACACCACGAAGAGCTACACCGCCCGATTCAAGACCGAGAAGGGCGACATCGTCGTCGACCTCTACGCGGACCGCGTCCCGCTCACGGTCGAGAACTTCGTGAACCTCGCCCGCGCGGGCTTCTACGACGGCACGACGTTCCACCGCGTGATCGGCGGCTTCATGGCCCAGGGTGGCGATCCCACGGGAACGGGCACCGGCGGCCCCGGCTACCAGTTCGGGGACGAGTTCGATCCATCGCTTCGGCACGACGGCCCTGGCACGCTTTCGATGGCGAACGCCGGGCCGGGGACGAACGGCAGCCAGTTCTTCATCACCCACGGCCCCACGCCGCACCTCGACGACCGGCACAGCGTCTTCGGTCGGGTGAGCGAGGGCATGGACGTGGTGATGGCGCTTCGCGAGCGGGATCCGCAGCGTGACCGGGAGCCGGGCGACAAGATCGAAACCGTCGAGATCAGCGAATCCTGATAGGACAATGATCCCGCGCGCTGCCGCGATTCTGGCGGTCGGGGCCATGCTCGTCGCGTGCGGCGCGTCGGTTGATCCCGCCTTGTCGGAGGCCGACGCCTGCGAATCGACGCTTTCGGCTCGCACGTCGCCGACCGACTACCCCCTGGCCGTCCTCCACGTCAACGGCGACGACTTGCCGCCGGTGGTCGGCGCCATCGAGTGGTCCGGCGGCACCGCACCCGTCGCCACCACGGCGGCGCGGCCCGTGCACCGCGAGCGATTCACCGTGTTGCAGGCCGCCGGGATCAACCACGTCTCGGTCCGGATGACGGACGGGGTGCAGCTCGCGGAATGGCGCGTCGAGGCGCAGATGGCGGACGAGTTCCGCAGCGAGGGCGCCGGCCCCGGCGTCGCGTGGGTCGACGGCGACGGGACAATCAGCGTGTTGTGCGTGCCGGTCACCGACGGCGAGTGGGTTGTCCGCGCGGACCTCACGTTCGCCGACGAGCAGGGCACCGGAACGTTCTACTGGCGCCTCAACGTCTCGGGTGCCGACGGAAGCTGACACGTCACGACTCGTCGGTCGGTGCCTCGAGAATGTCGTCGAGAGGTTCGGTCCGATAGCGGTCCACCCAGCGCAGCACATCGTCCGCGTACTGCCCCGACGCGTTGTAGGCGATGAGCGCGCGCCGCAGCTCCGATCTCGACGTGTAGTCCCCGGGCTCCCGCAGGCAGAGGTGCGCCACCGCCGTCAGCGCCGCGTCGTACAGGTTGTCAGGGTCCGCGGTGCCGTCGCCATTACCGTCGCGACCCAGCTCGCGCCACGTCGTCGGGATGAACTGCAGCGGGCCCATGGCCCGATCCCACTCGCTGTCCCCGTCCAGGACCCCTTCGTCCGTGTCGACGATCGTCTGCGTTCCGCGGGTGCCGTCGAGCTGACGGCCCCGAATCGGCGGCTCGACGTTGCCATCGGCGTCGAGGCCATGGGCGTCGAGCCGACCATGGCGCGACTCCACCTGGGCAATGCCCGCGACGATGGGCCAATCGACCGCGCAGGAACCCGTCACCGTCGGAGCGGCGTCCTCCGCCGATCGGTAGGCGTCGTAGGCGACGAGCGGGATGCGCCCGCCGAATGGCGGCACAAGGTCGGCGCGCCCGAGCGAGTACGCCGCGATGGCGCCGAGGCCGACGAGCAGGACGGCCGCCAGCACCGTCGATCCGATGCGTCGCCCTGCCGAGGCGCGCCGAGCCGGTGCCATGCGGCCGAGCGTGCCACAAGTCCGGGCGCGGCGCACCCGTGCGAGTCGTCAGGCGGCCTGGGCGCCCTCGTACAGGAGCGCGAAGGTTGCGACCGGATCGGGCGCGAAGGCCATGTGGGTGTTGCAGGCGCTGCAGACCAGCTCGTCATCGGCCTCGTCGACCGAGAAGACGACCTCGTCCTCGCACCACGCGCAGTCGAGAAGAATGTTCATGCCCGCAACGATGAGCGCGGCTCGTGACAACTCTGCTGTCGCGATGCGCGGCGGCAGGACGAAGGTCCCATCCCGTCGGCCCGCTGGCTGTCGTATGCTGAGCAGGTCGGATGCCCGGCTGGGACGCCCTGCACCGACATCGTCCAGAGCAGGTTTGGGCGGAGTACGCGCGCTCCCGGACAAGGTCTTCACACTTCCGTGCGCGCACGTCCCACCTCAAACCATCCGGCACTCCGCGACTGGCGGGCATTCGCCGCCCGAAACTACCGCCCGTTCCGCGTCCTCGCCATCGCGCAGGGGTTCATCGGCGCCCTGACCGGCCCAGCCATCACGATCCCGCTGCTGCTGGCGCTCGGGGCGCACCCTGCCCTGGCAACCGCCATCGCCGTCCTGCCTGCCGTGGGCACCATGTCGCAGCGCTGGCTCCCGAGCTGGCTCGATCGCACCGATGGCAACCTGCGCGGGCTCGTGGTGCTCTTCGCCACCATCGGGGAGCCGCGCGGCCTCCTCCTGGCGGCCATCGTCGGACTCGCCGCCACGGGCATCCTGGCGCCGCTGGCCGCGATCGTGCTCATCGGCGTGCTCAGCGGCGTGCTCGGGGCGCTCGGGGCAACGGCCTACAGCCTCCAGCAGTCGTGGTACCAGATCATTCTTCCCGACTACGAGCGGCGGCTCATCGCGCCGCGCCTGGGGGGCATCGCCCTGGGTATCGGGTCCGTCGTCCTTCTGCCCATCGCGTTCACGATCGACGCACTGGTCGAGACGGTCGGGCTGTGGGCCTACGCCGGACCGCTGCTCGTCTCGGGGCTGGCCGGCCTTGTTCCGCTTGTCGTCCTGCGACGCCTCCCCGCGCCGGGCCGCATTCGCGTCCCGCGCCAGACGGCCTGGAGAAGCGACGAGCAGGCGAGGCTTCGGCGCCACGGTAACGTCATGACCCTGGCCCTGCTGTCTGCCGGCCTCTCGCCGTTCCTGTCGGTCTACGCCATCAGCGTCCTGGGGACCGGCGCCGGGTTCGCGATCGCACTCAGCGCCATCAGCTCGGGAACGCTCGTCCTCGCCTCGCTGTGGGTCAGCACCCACCTTCGTGGCGGATCGTCATCGAGCCTGCTGCGCGGCTCGTTCCTGCTGCGCGGGACCGCGCTGCTGCTCGGCCTCGCTGCGCATCCGGCCAACCCGATCGCCCCGCTCGTCCTCGTGGTCGTCGCCGTCCTCATGGCCGCCGGCGACACGGCTGGACAGCTCGCCGCCAATGAGCGCCTCTTTCGGCTGGCGACCGGACCCGGGGTCCTCGCATTCCAGAGCCACTTCGTGGTGCGCAACGTCGGCGCCTACACCGGGGGTGCGGCCGCATCGTCCATCGTCATGCTGCTCGGCGGGTATCCCGCGTTCGCCATCCTCTTCGCCAGTGCCGCGCTCGGACGCTTTGCGGCAGCCCGGACGACCGAGGTTTCAAGGAGCCGAGCCGTCGCCGCCGAGGCGGAGCCGGCAGCCGCCTGAGCCGGCATCCATTTGCATGCTTGCGCAAGTTCTGAGATACTGTGCGCCATGGAGACCATCGCCGTCAACGACGCGACTCGTGCCCGCGCGGCGCTGATCGCCCGAGCCATGGCAGATCCGAAGCGGCTCTGCGTGCTCGAGCAACTCGCCCAGGGCGAGCGAAGCGTCAGCGAACTGTCGCACGACGTCGGCTGCCAAGTGCCGAACATGAGCCAGCACCTGAGCGTGCTTCGGGCCGCCGGCCTGGTTGCCAGCCGGCGCGACGGCAACACGGTCTTCTACCGCCTCGCGGACGAGCGCGTCCTCGATGCCTACCGAGCCTTGCAATTCGTCGCCGGCTGAGCCTGGCGTCCAAGTCCCGAAAGGAACCCTATGTCCGCCAACGTTCGTGAAGTCACCGACGCGACCTTCGAGGCCGATGTCCTCCAGAGCGACAAGCCGGTCGTCGTCGACTTCTGGGCCGAGTGGTGCGGCCCGTGCCGCATGGTCGCCCCGGAGATCGAGAAGCTGGCCGCCAAGTACGAGGGAACCGTCGAGGTTCGCAAGCTCGACGTGGATGCCAACCCGCAGACCGCAATGAAGTACGGGATCATGAGCATTCCCACCGTGGCGCTCTTCGCGCCCGGCGAGGCGCCCAAGGCCGCCGTGGGCTTCCGGCCCGCCGAGGCCCTCGAGGAGGCATTCGGGCTTCCCGCGATGAGCAACGGCGCCACCGCCTGACCTCTCTCCAGTGAGCACGATGCCCTCGCTCCATTCGGCGCGGGGGCATCGTGCTGTTCGGGCGCGACGACCGACGCGTGCGCTGGCGGTGCCCTGAGGCATACTGCGCCCTCATGCGTGGCTCCCTGAACGCGGTCCTCATCGGCACCTTCACGCTCCGGTTCAGCACGGGCCTGACCGGGGCGCTGCTGGTGTACTACCTGACCGAGCTCGAGAACTTCGGATCCGGGCGGCCGGTCTCGCCACTCGAGCTCGGCGTCCTCACTGCCGCCTTCTTCCTGGCCGAGCTCATCCTGTCCCCGATCTTCGGGGTGCTCTCTGATCGATTCGGGGCCCGACCGATCATGCAGCTCGGGCCGATCTTCGGCGCGGTTGCGGTCGTGATGACGGCGCTCACGACCGACCTGGTCATCCTGGGAGGGACGCGCTGGCTCGAGGGAGCCGCCGCGGCGGCCAGCATTCCATCCATCCTCGGGTTCATCGCGCTGGCCACGGCGCATGACGAAGGTCTGCGCGGCCGCACCGTGGCGCGGTTCGAGGCGGCGACCCTGGCCGGCATTGGCCTGGGCCTGGTCGCCGGTGGCGGGCTGTGGGCGGTCATGGATCGCAACGCCTTCTACCTCAACGCGCTGCTCTACGGGATCAGCTTCCTCATCTATCGATACGGCGTGCGCGAGAAGGACGCCCCGACGCCGCACGATCCGGGAACCGCCGACTCGACCGCCGGCGAGGTCGGCGACCCATCCATCGCGCGCCGCTTCGACTTCGGGCAGTACCGGACGATGCTCAGGAGCTCATCGGTCTGGCTCCTGGCGCCGACGTGGATCGCCGTGAACGCGTTCATCGGCGCCTGGACGAGCCAGTCCATCTTCCAGCTTGTCGACGAGCCGAAGCCGGGATTCGAGGACCAGCTGCTGATGGGCGGTTTCGCGCCGATCCAGGTCAGCATCGGCCTCGCCGTGGCGATGCTCGTGTTCTTCGCCGGTCTCTTCTACTGGGGCAACCGCTTCAAGGTGTTTCGACGGACCACCATCATGGCCATCGGCATCATCGGCGGGATGCTCATGGTCGGCGCAATCTTCGGGTTGAACCACGCTGCATCGTGGGGACCGATCGGCCTGATCGGCCTCGGCCTCGTGGCTGCTGCGGGTTTGTTCGTCCTTGCCGGCGCGACGCCGGCCGCGCTCGGCATGCTCGCGGACATCAGCGAGGAGCACCCCGAACAGCGCGGCGCGATCATGGGGCTGTACTCGGTCTTTCTTGCCGTCGGCCAGATCGTGGGGTCGCTGACCGGTGGCGGCGCAGCCGAGGTGCTCGGCATGGACGGGCTGCTGCTCGTCTCGGCCGGCCTGCTGGTCGTTGCGCTGATCCCGCTCCGCTGGCTGCGTGGCTCCGAGCACCTCGTGGGCATCCGCCCCGGCCTTCCGCGTCCCGCATCAAGCTGAGAGCGAGCGGTGGCCTACCCCGACGGCGACGATCTGATCCCCGAGTCGTTCGACGAGCACACGGTCGTGCTGCTGATGCGACCTTCGGGCGCGCCGACCTTCACGGAGGAAGAGCTCGATCGACTCCAGGTCGAACACCTCACCTACCTGCGGGACCTCCATCGACGCGGCGTGCTGATCGTGAACGGGCCGCTGTCAGACCAGACCGATGAAAGGCTCCGTGGCATCTCGATCTACGGCGTGCCGCTTGCGGAGGCCCTCGAGCTCGCCCGCGCCGACCCGATGGTGCGTGCCGGCCGCCTCGAAATCCATGGGGCTCGCTGGTCGACGGCGGCCGAGCGCGTGCGCTTCGGGTCCGACTGACCCGATCAGCGCAGCTGCGGAAGCACCTCGCTGCCGATGCGCTCGAGACGGGACGCATCGGCCACGCCGCGGACGCTGAAGATCGCGTGCTGGGCGCCGGCCTCGCCGAGCTCACCCAGGCGCTGAACGAACGCATCCGACGACTCGGCCTCGATGTCGACCGAGGTGAGGATGGTGCGCTCGATCTCCTCGTATGGCCGGCCGATCCGTTCGCAGTGCTCGCGCAGGATGGCGAGCTTGCCACGCACGAAGTCCGGCGAGCGGCCGAAGACGTTGCACGCGTCCGCGTACTGTGCCGCCAGCCGCAGCGTCTTCCGCTCTCCGCCACCTCCGACCAGGATCGGAATCCGTGGACGGCTGATCGACTGCGGCGAGTTGATCAGGTGGGTTGCGGTCACCTGGCGGCCCTCGAAACCCTCGCCCGTCCCGCTGCCGCCGCTCCACATGCCGTGCGCCATCTGCAGCGTGTCCTCGAGCAGCTCGAAGCGCTCCTTCAGCGGTGGAAACGGGAACCCGAGCCCCTTCGACTCGTGGACGTTCCACGCGGCGCCGATGCCGAACCAGGCACGTCCGCCGCTCAGCACGTCGAGCGTCGTGGCCGCCTTGATCCACAGGCCCGGGCTTCGATAATGGATGCCGCCCACCATGAGGCCCAGGCGAGCGCGTTCGGTGTGCGCGGCCAGGAAGCCAAGGGCTGTCTGGCCCTCGAGCATCGGCGCCTCGGGCGGACCAAGGCCGCGGATCTGGAAGAAGTGGTCCATGACCCAGATCGAGTCGAGGCCGACGTCATCCGCCGTACGACCGACGCGCGCCAGGGTCGGGCCGATGGCGGCCGCGCCGCCGGGCCACGTGAACTGGTTGATCTGCAGACCGAGCTTCACGGCACCATCGTGCCACCGGTTGTCCGCCGGCGGGAGTTCAGGCCAGCGCCATCTCGTGTCGCTGCATGGCAACCGATAGCTCGTCGGCCGCGATCCGGTCGCGCCCGGCCCGCTTGGCAAGGTAGAGCGCGGCGTCGGCTCGACGCATGAGCGGCTCCGGGTCCCGACCATCGGCCGGGTCGCACAGGGCGACACCACCGGAGACCGTAAAGGGCGGAAGGTCCCGCGCCTCGAGCGCCGCCGCGCGCACTCGCTCCCCCACCGCCATGGCTCCGGGAAGGTCAACGTCGGGCAGAAGCAGGAGGAACTCCTCGCCGCCGTAGCGGAACGCCAGGTCGGTGCCACGGGTCGCCTGGCGCAGGATCTCGCCGAGGCGGCCGAGGGCAGCATCGCCCGCCAGGTGGCCGTGCTCGTCGTTGTATGCCTTGAAGTGGTCGATGTCGAACAGGATCATGGCGAACGGCAGCGGGCGCAGCCGATCGCCCTGGTCCAGCAGGCGCGCCACCGCCTCGTCCAGCGCCAGGCGGTTGCCGACCCCGGTCAGCGAGTCACGACGGGCCACATGGTTGAGCTCGCGGTTGAGCTCGCGGACGTGCGCCTCCTGGCGCTGGGCGTAGCGGCTCAGCTGGCGCAACGCGAATTGCTGCTCGAGCATGCCCCGCAGGCGACGCTGCCACAGCTGGTGTCCGACGCCGCTCGTCAGGCCGGCCATCGCCACGGCGACGACGAGGTTGCCTCGCTCGGTCGGCGTCAGGTCGCCCGCCAACGGGCTGAGGACGAACCCGGCGGAAAGTCCGAATGCCGCGAACAGCGCGGCGGCGTGCCAACGCTGATGCCACGGCAGAAACAGTCCGGCGCCGACGACGATGATCGCAAGCTCCGCGGTGCCGAGAAGCCGGCCGTCGGGCATCAGGCCGTGCCCGAGCAATCCGACGCTGAACACGGCCAGGAGCGCCGCGAATGCCAGGGGCTCGGCGCGAACCCCACGATGCGCGAGCAGACTGGCGCCAGCGCCGATCCCGGCAGCGGCCAGCGAGAACGGCGCCAGCGCAAGGACGTTTCCTGCGCCGATCGCCACGGCGGCCGCCAGGTCGGCCATGACGAGCACGGCCATGAGTCCCGCGCTGAGCGTGACGGCGCGGCGAATGGCACGGCGCTCGGCGACCTTGACCCGACGCCGGATCTGCGGCGGGACGAAGCGACGAGCATCTGCGGGGTTGGGCCACGATGGCGAGAGCACGAACCCCATGGTGGCGAATCACGCCACGGACTCAATGCCCCCATGGTCCTGTTCGCCTAGAGGATGTCGTGCTCCCGGGTCACGAATCCGCGGTCCGGCCGATAGGGGTTCGCCGCCGCATCGGCCCGGCCGGTGAGGAGGTCGACCACCAGCCGGCTGCCCCCGGCGCCAGCCATGATTCCGTGGCCCGAGTACCCCGCGTTGAGGTGCAGCCCATCGGGTCCCACCGGGCCGAGGTACGGGCGTCGATCCGGCGTGACCTCGTACTGGCCGGCCTGAAGGAACCAGTGAACCGACGGCGCCCCACCGGCCCAGGCGTCGCGCCAGAACGGCGCGACCCGCGCGAGCGCGTGCCCGGACCCGGGATCGAGCAGACCGAATGCCCAGTCGTGCTCGATCGGAACGGGATCGAGCGGCGGCCCAGGAGGCGCCGACGAGTCGGTGAAAAGCGCGAGGCAGCCGCGCATCGCTGGTCGCCAGTGGGCCGCCGTCTCCTCCTCGATCGTCATCGGCGCATCCGCGGGCACCGAGGGAAGCTCCGGAATCACGAGCTTCTGGCGGACCGTCGGAGCGATCTCGACCTCGACCCCTGCCGTGGCGGCCAGCACCGCGCTGAACGGCCCGGCGGCCACGATCACGGCATCGGCGTCAATCTCGCCGCGCGAGGTGCTCACGCCGCGCACGCGGCTGCCATCCACGTGAATCGCTTCGACGGCCGTGCCGGCCAGGAACGTTGCGCTCCCACCCGGCACGGCGTCGGGAATCCCGGCCGCATTCGATGCGGCGGTGGCGTAGCCGGCGGTCAGT
>JAGXHP010000001.1 GCA_024636135.1 Chloroflexota bacterium | reverse complement strand
GTCGTCCGCGTCAGGGATGAGCCGCAGCGGCTGAGGATCACCATCAACGAGTTCGAGGACGACGAGCTTCAGCTGCATGCCAGCGTCGACCTCGCGCGGCGACGCTTGAACTCGCGGACGGCGGCGCGCATGCTCATCCGGCATCCGTTCGTGACACACAAGGCCATCGGCATGATCCATCTGCACGCGCTCCGGCTGTGGAGGCTGGGGGCACGGTTCTACAAGCATCGCGAGGCAGCCCGATGACGTCGGTGTTGCCGGCGGAGCGTCTCCGCGGTCTCGCGGACGCCACCCTCGGCCGGACGGCGGAACGCGTGGTTCTTGCTGGGGCGGCGAGGATTCGCATTGGCCGGCTGGCTGCCGTGCTGCCCGACGGAAGCCGACGGGAGTTCGGCGACGGCACGTCGGACGACCGAGCGGAGATTCACGTCCACGACCGCGAGGCGTTCGTCCGGATGCTCATCGGCGGCGAGACGGGAGCCGGCGAGGCCTACATGGATGGACTGTGGACGAGCCCGGACCTTGCCGCGGTCCTCCGGCTCGCCGCGCTCAACCGAAGCGCGCTTGCGCTGACCAACGGGTGGTATCGCGCGCCGATGCAGCTGCTCCGGATCGTCGAGCACCGATTGCGTCGCAACACCGTCACCCAGAGCCGGAAGAACATCAGCGCGCACTACGACCTGGGCAACGACTTCTACCGCCTGTGGCTCGACGAGACGATGACCTACTCGAGCGCGGTGTTCGAGTCAGCCGACCAGGGTGTGGCCGATGCGCAGCGTGCCAAGTACCGTCGCATCGCCGAGGGCGCGGGCCTGCGCAAGGGGATGCACGTCCTCGAGATCGGGTCGGGATGGGGAGGCTTTGCGATCCACGCCGCCGGCGAGATCGGCTGCCGCGTTACCTCGCTCACGATCTCGCAGCGCCAGCACGACCTGGCGCGCGAGCGCGTCCGAGAGGCCGGGCTCGAGCATCTCGTCGACATCCAGCTGCGCGACTATCGCGACATCTCCGGGACCTACGACGCCGTCGTCTCGATCGAGATGCTCGAGGCCGTGGGCGCCGATTACCTGGCGACGTACTTCCGGGCCTGCGCCGACGCGTTGGCGCCGGGGGGACGGATGAGCCTCCAGACAATCACCGTTCCCGACGCCGGATGGAAACGACAGGCGGGCGGTTCCAACTGGATCCAGACCTACATCTTCCCCGGCGGACTCCTCCCGTCGCTGGCGGTGATCGAGCGTTCGCTACACGGGACCGGGCTGGTGATCGAACGGGCGGCCGACATCGCCGAGCACTACGCCCGGACCCTGCGAGCGTGGCGGACGCGCTTCATCGGACGGATCGACGCCGTGCGCGCGATGGGGTTCGACGATCGGTTCGTGCGCACCTGGGAGTACTACCTTGCCCTGAGCGAGGCCGGGTTCGCGACCGGGGTGACCCAGGACCAGCAGATCGTGCTCCACAAGCGTCTGCCGGCGGCGTGATGCGCGCGGCACGGGCCGCCATACTCGCAACATGAGCCGTCGACCATCCCGTGCGCAGCCGTCATCCGTGTCGGGATCCGGCTCCCGCGAGACCAGCTGGGAGCGCGTCGCCACCTGGTACGACGGGTGGGTGGGAGACCACGGCTCGGTCTATCACCGTGAGCTGGCGATCCCGGCCGTCATGGACCTCCTGCGGCCGGCCGAGGGCGAGTCGGTTCTCGACCTCGGCGGCGGGCAGGGCGTCCTGGCTCCGTACCTGGTCGAAGCCGGCGCCCGGGTGACCGTGGTCGATGCCTCGGCTCGCTTGATCGCGTCGGCGAAGCACCGCCACGCGCGCCTTCGTGGCGCGAAATTCATCGTCGGGGACGCGCGGCACCTCGCGGCTGTCGCCGGACTCGACCCGGGTGCGCACGATGCTGCGACGTTCCTGCTCTCGATCCAGGACATGGACTCGCTCGATGGTGTCGTCCGCGGCCTCGACTGGGCCCTGGCGCCGACCGCGCGCGTCGTCCTGCTCATGACGCATCCCGCATTTCGGCAGCCGCGCCACTCGGGCTGGGGCTTCGACGAAGGGCGCAAGCTCACGTATCGGCGCATCGACAGCTACCTGAGCGAGATGGCCGTGCCGATGAAGTCGCTGGGTGGCGGACTCCCGACTCGGAGCTTCCATCGGCCGATCAGCACCTACGTGAACGCCCTGGCCGATGCGGGCTTCGGGGTCGATGCGATGCACGAGATCGCCGACCTGCCACCGAATCGACGGCCGGGGAAGGGAACCCGCGGTGACGCCCGCGGCAACGCCGAGATCCCGATCTTCCTGGGGATGCGCGCCGTCCGCCGATGATGCGCTGAGCGTTCCCGTGCGTTTCGCGGGAGAATGCGCGTCCGCGCTCTCGTACCACAGGAACAGCTGATGACCGCCATTCGAACCACGCGCCGATCCCCCGTGGCCAGCGCCGTCGCCCTGGTCTCCGTCCTCCTCCTGTTCGGTGCCCTCACCTTCGTGGCGGGCTTCGCCGTCGGTGGCGCCTCGGAGGTCGGCGGCGGCGTGCCATCGCCGTCGGGCGCCACGCCCACCCCGGTCGAGACTGCCGGTCCCACGCCGATCCTCGAGACGGTCTCGTGCGCCGAGCCGACCGAGGCCTTCGCGGTCCTGTGCGAGACGTACGCGCAGATCAAGGGCGACTACGTCGATGAGGTCAGCGACGAGGATCTGGTCGACGGCGCCGTGCGCGGGATGATCGAGTTCGGCCTCCAGGATCCGTACTCCGGCTATCTGCCGCCGGACCAGTACGGGTCGGCTCTCGACGACCTGTCGGGGGAGTTCAGCGGCATCGGGGCCGAGGTCGGCATCGAGAACACCGTGGATCCCGAGGACCTGGCGTCCTGCACCGTCGTCAGCGAGACGTGCGCGATGGTCGTGGTCTCGCCACTTGCGGGCTCACCGGCCGAGGGGGCGGGGCTGCGTGCCGGGGATCGCATCCTGGAGATCGATGGCACCTCGACGCTCGGCGAGTCGGTCAGCTCGCTGGTCTTCGAGGTCCGAGGCGAGGCGGGCACCGACGTGACGCTGACCGTCGAGCGGGGCAGCTCCGAGCTGGACATCACGATCACGCGCGCTGTCATCGATCTGCGCGAGGTCGACTCCGAGCTCCTGGACGGAGGCATCGGCTACATCCGGCTCACGACCTTCACCGATCGCGCCACCGGGGTCTTCCGGGAGGAGCTCGGGGCGCTGCTCGAGCGGGGAGCGTCCTCGATCGTGCTCGACCTTCGTGGGAATCCCGGCGGATTCATCACCACGGCACGCGGGATCGCGAGTCAGTTCGTGCCGGCGGGGGAGCTCCTGTTCACCGTGGAGTCCGACGGCAACGTGCAGCGCTGGGAATCCGAGTCCGGAGGCCTGGCACAGTCCGACGCCATCCCGGTGGTCGTCCTGGTGGATCGTGGCTCGGCCTCGGCTTCGGAGATCGTGGCGGGGGCGCTCCAGGACACCGGTCGGGCGACGATCCTCGGCGAGCGGACCTTCGGCAAGAACACCGTGCAGATCTGGAACGACCTGCCGAATGGTGGCGGCCTTCGCATCACGACCGATCGATGGTTCACGCCCGATCACAACTCCGCCGCGCCCGACGGCATCACTCCCGACGTCGTGGTCTCCTCCCCGGCGGATCCCACCGGCGATGCGGATCCCCAGCTGGACCGCGCGCTCGAGATCCTGGCCGGCTGAGTCAGCCGGAGAGCACCCGCAGGTACAGCTCGGGGTCGACGTTGCCGCCGGAGATGATGACGACGCGCGCGTCATCGCCCTCGGGGCAGGGGGCGCGGCCCGCCAGGTGGGCCGCCATGGAGGCGGCGCCGGACGGCTCCACCACCAGGCGCGCACGGCGAGCGAGCTGCCGCATTGCGTCGGCGATCTCGTCCTCGGTCACGGTCACGATCTCGTCGATGAATCGCTTGAGGTGCTCGAATGGCAGCGGCCCGAGCGAGTTCGTCCGCAGTCCGTCGGCCATGGTCCGCACGGTCTGATCGGCGCTCCAGGTGACCATCTCACCGCTCTCGAGCGACTCCTTCGCATCGGCTGCCAGCTCGGGCTCAACGCCGATGACGCGCGCGTCGGGCTTCATGGCCTTCACCGCGGTCGCCACCCCGGCCGACAGCCCGCCGCCGGAGACCGGGACGATGACGCTGGTCACCTCGGGCAAATCATCCACGATCTCGAGTCCGCAGGTTCCCTGGCCGGCGATGATGGCCGGGTCGTCATAGGGCTCGACCATGACGAGCCCTCGTTCATCCACCAGCTGGAGCGCGCGCCGATGTCGCTCCTCCGAGTCGTTGCTGGTGGTGACGATCTCGGCGCCATCGCGCAGGACGCCGTCGACCTTCACCCGCGGAGCGTTCTCCGGCATGCAGATGACGGCCTTCGCGCCGAGCAAGCGCGCCGCACGCGCGACCGCCTGGGCGTGATTGCCCGATGAGTAGGTGACGACGCCGCGCGCCCGCTCCGCGTCGCTGAGCGATGCGACCTTGTTGTAGGCGCCGCGCATCTTGAATGCGCCGATCGGCTGCAGCGACTCCGGCTTGAGCCACGTCGTGTCGTCCCATTGCAGGAGCGGCGTGCGGGTGGCCACTCCGCGGATCCGCCCGGCCGCCTCACGGATCTCGTCGATCGAGACGATGTGCGGATCAGCCACTCAGTACGCTCGAGCCCAGTGCGCGATGTCGACCCCCGGCGCGCCACAGTGCATGCAGGGCGAGCCGGGGTCCGCTGGCTCGATCGGCAGAAAGCGGATGCTGGCCTTGGTCTTCGTCGCGATCTCGGCCTCGCAGGCTGCGTCGCCGCACCACGCGCCAACCCAGAACCCGCCGCGCTCCTCGATGCCGGTTGCGAACTCGTCGAAGGTCGTGATCTCGTGCGTGTTCGCCTCGCGGTACGCGAGCGCGTCGGCGTACAGCTCGCGCTGGATCGACGCCAACCGGTCGCCCATGCCCGATGCAACTTCCGCCAGGCCCACCGCCTCCTTCTCGCCGCCGAGCCGGCTGGCCATGACGACCTGGCCGGCGGCGATGTCGCGCGGCCCGAGCTCGATCCGAACCGGGACGCCCTTGAGCTCCCACTCCGCAAACTTGTAGCCGGGCCGGTGCTGGTCACGGTCGTCGAGACGCACGCGGATCCCTTGCGCTGCGAGGTCGGCGCGCAGCTTCCCGGCGACCTCGAGGACCTTGGCGCGCTCGTCGTCGGTCCGCGCGATCGGCACGATGGCGACCTGGATCGGCGCCACCGCGGGGGGCAGGCGCAGGCCGGCGTCGTCGCCGTGGGCCATGATCGTGCCGCCGATCATGCGGGTGCTGAACCCCCACGAGGTGGCCCAGGCGTGCTCCTGCTCGCCATCGGCGTTGAGGAAGGTCACGTCGTAGGCCTTCGCGAAGTTCTGGCCAAGGAAATGACTCGTCCCGCACTGGAGTGCCTTGGCATCGCGCATCAATCCCTCGATGCAGTAGGTCTCCACGGCGCCGGGGAATCGCTCGCCGGGCGACTTGCGACCCATGTGGACGGGGATGCCGAGCACGCCCTCGGCTACCTGGCGGTAGACCTCGAGCATCTGGAGCGTCTCGGCCACGGCCTCGTCGGCGGTGGCGTGCGCGGTATGGCCCTCCTGCCACAGGAACTCGCTGGTTCGGAGGAAGAGGCGCGTCCGCATCTCCCAGCGCACGACGTTGGCCCACTGGTTGTAGAGGAGCGGCAGGTCCCGATAGCTCTGGATCCATCGCTTGTAGGTGCTCCAGATGATCGCCTCGCTCGTCGGCCGGATGGCGAGCGGCTCCTCGAGCTTCTCGCCGCCGCCGTGGGTGACGACCGCGACCTGCGGCGCAAAGCCCTCGACGTGATCGGCCTCCTTGTCGAGGAGGCTCATCGGGATGAGCAGCGGGAAGTAGAGGTTCTCGTGCCCGGTCGCCTTGAAGCGATCATCCAGCGCGCGTTGGGTCAGCTCCCAGATGGCGTAGCCGTGGGGCTTGATGATCATCGAGCCCTTGGCCGGGCCGTGCTCGGCCAGCTCGGCGCGCTTCACGACCTCGACGTACCAGGCGGGAAAGTCCTCTGCCTGCGTGGGCAGCTTGTTCGTGCTCATGAAGGGCCGATGCTACCCGATGCCTCACCGCATCGGGCGCGAGACGGCTGTCAGCACGTGTGCCGACCGACTCGCCGGCGGCGTGGACGTCACGGCACCGGCAGTTGGTCACACCCGTCGACCGTGTAGAGGCCCTCGTCGCGGGCAGGCAATGGCACACGGTTGAGCGAATCGCAGCGTAGGCGCTCCCACCGGCCTTCGCCACCGCCGCCGAGATCCAAAAACATCTCGAGGGTCCCATCGCGATGGACCCGCTGATAGACCGCCATGTCGCTCCCGGTGTTCTCGTTGACCGCGTGGACGATGCGTTCTGCATCGTCGTGGCTCTCCCACGCCGCGAGCATGCACCTCTGCGACTCGAGGTCGGATGGCGTGCCGGCGTCGGTCACTGCGATCTCGCCGCACAGGGGGAGAGGCTGGCGCTCGACGACCCAGTCCGGCGCGTCAATGCCGCCCAGGCAGGCGGTCAGCAACGCAGCAGTACCGACGAGAATCCCGCCCGCGTTGCGCATCGGCGCAGCGGATCAGAGGTTGCCGCGTCGCGCCTGCTCGATCTCGATCGCTTCGAACAGCGCCTTGAAGTTGCCGACGCCGAAGCCCCGTGAGCCGTGGCGCTCGATGATCTCGAAGAAGAAGGTCGGCCGATCCTGCACCGG